>NZ_JBXAXV010000001.1:0-300000 GCF_056781955.1 Dellaglioa sp. CoH-57-MRSF-20 | reverse complement strand
CGTATTTGGACGCTTTATCCCATTAATTAGAACTTTTGTGCCACTTATTTCTGGTACTATTCAAATGAATTACAGACATTTTAGTATTTTCAACTTAATTGGCGTCTCACTTTGGGTAGCCATTGGAAGTGGCGTCGGTTACTACTTCGGCGCAATTCCATTTGTTAAGGATCATTTTTCTATTATTTTCCTTTCAATTGCCGGGATAGCATTACTTCCAGTGGTCTTAGCTGGGTTAGTACAACTTACGAAATTTTTACTTAGAAAAAAACTTGATGCTAAATTCTAGGATAAGCTTTTTAGAATAATCGTTTTCTTTAGCGTATAATGGGGCTATCACATAAACTTCAGGAGGTTCTCATGCCATTTACAGTCTATCTCGTTCGCCATGGTCAAACCATTTTCAATAAATATAATCGGATGCAAGGTTGGTCCGATTCACCACTTACAGAAAAAGGCATTAACGACGGCCACACTACTGGAAAAAAATTATCACAAATTCAGTTTGCTAATGCATACAGTAGTGATACAACCCGCGCAAATCGTACAGCTAACTACATTTTATCTGAAAATGAAAACTCTTCAGATTTAATTGTTACAACATCTGAGTTTCTTAGAGAGCAAGGCTATGGTTACTATGAAGGTGCCGATTCTTCTCAAGCTTGGTTTGTTGTTGGTAAGCCACATGGCGCTGCTAATTTCACTGAGATTTTGCAAAAATTTTCAATTGAAGAGGCACGTGACTTCTTCAAAGAAATCGATCCTTTCCATGATGCTGAAGACGATGCCGATTTTTGGGCACGTCGTAATAAAGGTTTTGATTTATTGCGTAAAGATGCTAAAGATGGCGATAACGTTTTAGTTGTCAGTCATGGGACAACAATCAGAAGTATCGTTTCTCATTTTGCACCCGAAATTGATATTACAATGAGCCCTAAAAACGGTAGTGTAACTAAGTTAATCGTTGATGACAATTCAGTTAAAGTTGAATATTTCAATCATCACGATGATGATAAAATCTAAATAAAAAAGGAGTAACCAATTTTTAAAATTGGTTACTCCTTTTAGTTTAAATTGATTTACGTTGTGTCTTGTAATCGATAACTTCTTTTTCAGATAAATTACCTAATTCTTGTAATTTATCTTCAATAATATTTAAAACAATATTACGATCAGCTTCATTTTCAACAAAATCGTATTTATCGCCATCAATAACTAAAAATTCAGAAACGTCATATTCTTTTTCCCAATCTTCATAATAGCGAAGTAATGTTTTATAGTATTCAACCAATGAGTGGTCAGTTTCAATTTGTTCATAATCACGGCCACGTTTTTGAATACGATTAACCATTGTTTCATAAGAAACTTTAATCATAACCATCAAATCGGGTGATTTTTTATGTGCAGCATAAGGTAACTCTTCAAGCATATTTTCTAATAAATCTTGATAGATGTTATATTCAACAGTTGTGGCATTACCCATTTCTGTATTCATCTTCATAAAAATAGCATCTTCATAAATTGAACGATCAAGAACATTATTATCTTCTTGCATTGCTGCTTTAATCATTCTGAAACGACGATTCAAAAAGAAAGTTTGTAATAAGTAAGCGTAGGGATTTGTTGCTTCCTTATCCCCTGCTTCACGTTTTTTTGCAGCGATTTCGTTACCTTTGTAAAATAAAGGTAATACCGGGTTATCTGTAACAGGTTCGTAAAAAGCCTCTACCCCAAGTTCTTCAGATAAAATTTTTGTCATACTAGATTTTCCTGAACCAATAATACCAGCCAACGTAATCAAAATAATAAACACTCCTTCTTGAATAGTTAATACAATTTATGCAGTTAAAACAATTAGATTTAGACTTGTAATTAATATCTCATTCGGTATCATCTTACTAGTAGTCATAAATAATCTCATATTTTAATTCTCCGTTTATTTAGTATACATTGGATTAAATAAAATAAAAGTCTTTTCTTTTTCTAAAATTAATGCATTAAGTGAGACTATTCATCAAAAACCAGACAGCTCTAAGTACCTTTTTTATTTACAAATTAAATATTTATTTATGAAAGGATTTCATATGTCATTTACCGTTTATATGGTTCGTCATGGCCAAACTTTTTTTAACTCTTTCCAGAGAATGCAAGGCTGGTGTGACTCTCCACTTACAGATAAGGGAATCAACGATGCCACCCATTCAGGAAAACTTTTACGCGATAAATCATTTAATGCCATTTATCGAAGTGACACAATGCGTACAAAAAAAACACTAAGCCATATTTTAAGTGAAACGAATGTTGAAGAAAATGCACAGTTAACACCAATTGAAACAGCACTTTTTAGAGAAGAATATTATGGCTCATTTGAAGGCCAAGATACTGCAGCTGTTATGCAAACAGTTGGTACACCTTTTAATTGTCAAACCTTCAATGATATTCTTGAAAAATATTCCATCGAAGACTCACGTGATTTCATAAAAAGTGCTGACCCTTTTAATTTAGCTGAAAATGACCAAGAATTTTGGAATCGCTATGATCATGCTTTTGATTTTTTACGCACTAACCAAAATAATAATGACAACGTTCTATTAGTTGGTCACGGGACAGCAATTAGAAGTATCGTTTCACGATACGCACCTAATATTGATATATCATCTAGTCCTAAAAATGGTAGCGTCACTAAATTAATCGTTCATCACGATACAATTGAAGTTAGCTATTATGGTAATTTTGGCGAACAACCCATCTAAATAAAGAGAGGTGAATACTCAGTTTTAAAAACTGAATATTCACCTCTTTTTTATTTTTTTAATACCATCCCTTTATATAAGGTAACTGTTACCCAATAATATCCCAAATAGAGAACTGCAAAAATAATAAATGGAATCGTTATATGTGAATATGGATCTGGAATTAATTCCTTGAACATTTGTAGTCCGAATAAAACGTGGATTACACCGACAATTCCAGGTAAGAAGAATAAGATGCCAATTTCGCGCCTAATTGATTTTTTCATTAGTCGTTGCTTAGCGCCTAATTGGTTCAATAAATCATATCGTTTTTTATCCGTTGCCGCACTAGACAATATTTTAAACATAAGAACACTTGCTAACATTGCCAACATCGCAACGCCTAAGAAGAATCCAATGAATTCTAATCCGCCATAAATGCCGTTAGCCAACTGATATACGACATACTTATTCATAAAATAAGATGAATTATCTAACTGATTTTTAGGTATTTCTTCGCTCAATGCTTTTAAGATTTCTTTATTATCTTTAAATGATGCTAACCTAACAGTATGGATACGTTGTGTCTTCGCCGAAACAGCTGAAAATGATGCGTCAGAGACAAGTACTGGATTTAACATATCAGGGGATTCCAATGTAGTTCTAACAGCATTTCCCCATAGATTATCCTCATTTTTAGCTGTCATTTTGGCAGGGTCAACTTTAATAAATTTACCGGTAGCCGTTCCCGTTTCCGTGAAATCAAGCGTGTACAATGGTGATTTCACAAAGTCAGATTTTTTAAAATAACGGACAGAACCAACTTTTTTTGCTTCATAAATGGACTCTTTTTTATCAGTCAATTGACTAAGTAATTTTTTCTCTTTTGTTGATGGATTTTGGACAACAACATCATATGGGGAAGTAGAAGTAGCTGTTTGATCAACCACACCAGAGAATCCCATCCCAACAGTTATTGCGCCTAATGCTAGTGCAAATAACATCGCAACCATTGTTAGAACCCGATTTAATGAACCTAATCGAAAGCTAAGTTGCCCTAATAAAAAGGTATTTAATTGCTTTTCAGAAAATCCCTTATTACGTTTTAATAATTGAACCAATCCACTAAATAATGAATTGAAAATTAAAAATGTCCCAATCAAAATTGTTACGACTGACCCAATAAATCCAGCCATTTGAAACAGTGCTAAATGACTTAATAAATAATAGCCACTTGCAATTAAACCTAATCCTAAGATACTTTGAATTAAGATATTATAAGATTTTAGCTTTTTACCTTGTGGTTGTTCTGCTTCATTTAATAATTTTAAGATAGGCGTTCTTAACAAGCTTTGTCGATTAAATATAGCAGCAATCATGAAAAGAATAACGAAGAAAAGCATTGTTATTAGGATTGCTGGGAAATAAAAAGCTTGAAAAGAATGCGGTGCAAGATCCATTTTATCTACTAAAAATTGGCTAACGCCATATGTCAGTCCAATACCAACTAAAATACCAACAGCTGTTGCAATTAAGCCAATAATTAAAGTTTCAGTGAAAATTAAGCGCCCAATCTTACGCTTTTTAGCGCCTAGCATCATGAACATCCCATAATCTCTTTGACGCATGCTCATTAAAAATGTATTCGCATAGATAATATAAAACAGTGTAATAATTGCAAGTAGTACAGAACCTACTTGGAAAATCATTGCTGCAAATTTTATCGTCGCATTTTGTTTAATAAATTCTTGATTAGTTGCTAATGCTTCAAACATGTAAAAGATTGCTGAAGCCATAATGAGTCCTGATAACAAGATTAGATAATCTTTAAAGCGACTCTTAATTCCAGTTAAGGATAATTTTAATAACATATTGTTTCCTCCCTTCTTAAAATTATTGTTCACTCTTAGCTAGTTCATTTAAAATTTCTTGATAAAACTCTGTTCGCGTATTCGTTCCTTGAATCAATTCTCGACCAATCTTACCATCTTTAATAAAGAGAATTCGTTGACAGTAACTCGCACTAACAGCGTCATGAGTCACCATCAAAATTGATACTTGATCATTTTTATTTAAACTTTCCATCGTTGATAGGAGTGACTTTGCACTTTTAGAATCCAAAGCACCTGTTGGTTCATCTGCTAATAAGATTGCAGGATTATGGACTAAAGCACGAGCTGCTGCAACTCGTTGCTTTTGGCCACCAGATAATTCAGTTGGAAATTGTCCAAGAACACTATCTATCCCCAGTGTTTTCGTTAATTTATCAATACGTTCTTGATATTTAGAAATAGACGCATTCTGTAATGATAGTGGCAATGTTATATTTTCAGCTGCCGTTAAGTTATCTAGCAGGTTAAAACTTTGGAAAATAAAGCCAATTTGTTGTGCTCTAAAATCTGATAGTTTATCGCCACGCATCATTGAGATATCCTGATTATTAATCTCAATTTGTCCTGAAGTCGGCTGGTCTAGTGTTGATAATAAGTTAAGTAATGTTGATTTACCTGATCCTGATGCCCCCATGATACCAATAAATTCACCCTGTTCGACAGAAAAATTAATCCCTTTTAAGGCTTCCGTTTTCTTCTCTTTATTCTTACCGTAGACTTTTTTAACATCTTTTGCGCTTACAACTATTTCTTTCATTTTATTAGTCCTCCATTTATATTTATCATTTTACTATATGTGTACTATTATACATAGTACACATTAAATAGCAATTTTTATTATCGTTAATTCTTAACTTAATTCTCATTAAAACGATTACATTTTATATTAATTTAATTTTTCATGGAAATTAATTAGTCAGTTCACTATACTTATAAATTGTTAGTTTAATTTACATAGTTATTTATCACGGGAGGTACTTATGGAAAACGAGAAAAAAACATTTATATCGTGGCCAGTTTTGGCATTAATGTCATTCGTAACAGTTATTGGCTTCGACGATATCGTCTATAACTTTCAAAATCAAGGTATGGGCGTTATTACATCTTGGATCATTTTATTGCTATTATATGTAATTCCCTATTCTTTAATGGTAGGACAATTAGGTTCCGTCTTTAATTCAGAAGGTGGCGGTTTAAGTTCATGGGTTCGCGGAACTCGTGGCGAAAAACTAGGTTACTTTACGGCATGGACTTATTGGGCTGCTTCGATTCCTTACGTTGTTGATACCGCTAATTCAGTCGTTGTTGGCTTTGGTTGGTTATTTAACGGAAGTAATGCACTCGAAGATAGTTTATCAACAGCTATGTTCGCGTTAATAACATTAGTAATCTTCGTTGGTTTCATTTTTGTTCAACGTTTCTTCAAAGGTTCATTAGAATTTTTAGGTCTTATTGGTGGTGGTACCATGTTCATCCTCACAATTTTATATGTTGTAATGGCATTTGGCTCATTATTAACACCTTCAGGTCGTATTGCAACAACAAATA
The DNA here is from genome assembly GCF_056781955.1 of Dellaglioa sp. CoH-57-MRSF-20. Next base: position 293,828 of record NZ_JBXAXV010000001.1, on the reverse strand, counting down.
TGAGCTGGCACACACTAATTCCTAAATTTGATTTACATTATTTCACAACAATTGGTTTATTAATTTATGCGATTAATGGTGCAGAATTAATTGCGCCATTTGTCACAAAAATGAAAAAACCTAAAAAAGATTTCCCTAAAGCCATGATTATGTTAACCGTTATGACAATCTTCTTAACAGTTTTCGGCTCATTCGCACTTGGGATTTTCTTCAATGCCCATAACATTCCTAATGATTTTAAAATGAATGGTTCGTACTACGCATTCCTTCGTTTAGGAGATCAATTTCATATGGGTAGTTGGTTAATGTATGCCTTCGCTATTACTCAAATTGTGTACATGTGTGCTCTTCTAGCTGTTCTTCTTGACGCTATGACTCGCATGCTTATCTCTGACACAGGCGCTCGTTATATGCCTAAGAAATTACTTAAAGTTAACAAAGATGGTTTACCAATTAATGGGTACATTTTAACTTGTACTTTAAGTGCCTTCATTCTCTTCTTGGGTGTCTTCTTGCCAGATATGAATACAATCTTTAATTGGTTACTGAACTTGAATGGAATTATTTCACCAGGTGTCACTTGTTGGATTTTCTTCGCCTTCATGCAGATCCGTAAAAATAGTGCTAAATATCCATCAGAATATGTCTTCATTAAAAATGACAAATTAGCTTACGCTGTTGGTTTATGGTGCTTAGTTGTTACTGTTTTGGCAACAGTCTTTGGGATTATTCCTCAAGATGTCGAGATGGGTAGCTCACTATTCTACTACCAGTTAGCCATCAATATTATTAGTGTCGTTGTTCTTATCGGTCTTGGATTCATTATGCCAATGATTGCTGAACGTGAACGTAAAAGAGATGGTATTAAAGATTAAATTCAAAAACGCTATGACTACTTAATTAAAAGTAGTCATAGCGTTTTTGAATTTAATCTTTTATTATTATGCCATCTACACCTATTGACTCACAAATCGTTAAAAACCTCACATCTTCTAGATTTTCAAAATGAACGTGATAGTATTTAAACCACTCACGATATTCTTTATAGGTTGTTATAATTTGATTGGCCTCATTTTTATCATTTTTTAAATCATTGAATAGCGCTCTACGATCCTCATTAAATCCATAAAATGCTGTGTAAGTCGCAATACTTTCAAGAAACACATCAGAAATAATTTCCCAACTCATTTGATTCTCCGGAATATTTCTTTCCTCTAATAATAGCCTCACATCATACGGTAATGCGTTTACATTTTTTATTCCTTCACCTAAACTCATTCGATTACCCCCCGATAATTGCAATTAATATACCACACCCTTCTCATCGATAACAAGCACTTGGCTTGTTATCTATTTTAATTTTTTCTGCGTCTTATAAAAACAAAAAAAGCTTAACAATATTGTTAAGCTTGCCGTATATTTTAAGTTCGCATTTTAAGTTAAATTAATTTTATATTCTAACTTTTTTTTACTTAATTTCTTGTATGATAGCATTTCTTAATTATTACTTGCATATGCTTGTTGACCATCATACCATTCACAGACAGTTAGAAATCTTAATTTCGAAAAACAATTAACATTAGCCTGATATTTTTCGAACCAATTACGATAATACCGATATTGCTTAATTAACTGCGCGGCCTCTTCTGGATTTTGTTTCAATTCATCAAATAGCTGCTTTCTATCATCGTTAAATCCATAGAATTCAGTAAAATTAATTGTACTTTTAATAAATAAATCGAATAATACGGCTAAATCATTATCTTTTTCGCAGAGACGCCCCTCTTGAAAAAGTAATTGTACATCATACGGTAATTCTTTGTACGCTTCATTATATACTTCTGTATCATCTATCATGTTGGGTGCTCCCATTCTCCCCACCATATAAAACCCTTTGTTCCACATAACGTTTTAGTTGAACCTTTTATTCATTCCCAAATCAAAAAATAGTTATGTCGTTACCTAATTCTAATACATCTAGTATACATTATTTTATGCATAATTACCTAAAATTTTTATACTTCCTTTAATATATTTAAGATACTCATACAATTAATAGTTTACACCCTTTTTAAAATCAAAAAAGACCTTTTCAAAAATTCTTGAAAAGATCTTTCTGATTTATTATTCAGCTTCTTCTGCCAAAGTATTGGCAGCTCGTTCCTTATACATAGGGATTTCATCTTCACTTGCTAAAACAAAATGTTCTGGCGAAATTTCAACCATTCGACGTTTTTTACCATCTGCCTCAACTGACGAATCGTATGGTACTGGAATGCGATTACGTTCAAATTCAGGGTCAGGAACAGGAACGGCCGAGATTAAACTGGCTGTATAATCGTGTAAAGGATGTGTATATATTTCGTCTGCAGGAGCTATTTCTAATAACTTACCATAATGCATCACACCAATTCGATCACTGATATATTTAACCATTGATAAATCATGTGCAATAAACAAATATGTTAAGTTATGTTCAATTTGTAATTCCTTCAACAAATTAACAACCTGCGCTTGAATTGAAACATCTAATGCAGAAATAGGTTCATCTGCGATGATAAACTTAGGTTCTACAGCTAAAGCACGAGCAATACCAATACGTTGGCGTTGGCCACCTGAAAATTCATGGGGGTAGCGGCTAGAATGATCTTTATTCAATCCAACTGTTTCTAATAATTCTTCAACACGTTTCGCACGTGCTTCATCATTGGCAGCTAAATGGTGAATATCTATTCCTTCTGCCACAATATCTTTAACTTTCATTCGTGGATTTAGTGATGCATATGGATCTTGAAAAATCATTTGCATGTCACGGCGAAATTGTAATTTATCTTTTTTAGACTTAATTTTACGAATATCAACACCATCAAAATCAATTTTACCATCAGTTGGTTCATATAAATTGATGATACTACGACCTGTTGTTGTTTTACCAGACCCTGACTCGCCCACCAAGCCAAATGTCTCGCCTTCATAAATATCAAATGAAATATCATCGATAGCTTTCACTTCGTCTGGTTTGCCGACATTAAAATATTGTTTTAAATGACGGACTTTTAAAATTTTATTTTTCTTTTGTTCCACTATGTTCAGCTCCCCTTCCTTAGTTTTCTACCAAATTTTGATTCGCTTTAATTTTTGTTTCTTGTTGTTTTGCAAAAATTTTATACCGTCTTTGAATTTCAACTGGCGGCGTTACTTTAGGTGCATCTGGATGCAACAACCATGTAGCTGCTGCATGTGTTGGTGAAACATCGAAGAATGGTGGTTGTTGTTCTGTATCAATCTTCATAGCGTACTCATTCCGAGCGGCAAATGCATCCCCTTTTGGTGGATCCAATAAATCAGGAGGTGTACCTGGAATTGCGTACAGATGTTCACTATCAAGTGTTGGCATTGAATTCAATAAGCCCCAAGTATATGGATGTTGTGGGTTATAAAAGACCTCATCGACTGTCCCATATTCAACAATCCGACCTGCATACATAACCGCTACACGATTAGCCATACCAGCAACAACCCCTAGATCATGGGTAATGAAAATAATTGATGTTTCAATTTTTGCTTGTAATTCTTTCATTAATTCCAAAATCTGTGCTTGGATGGTTACATCTAAAGCTGTTGTTGGTTCATCAGCAATTAAAATTTCTGGATAACAAACTAATGAAATCGCAATAACAATTCGTTGGCGTTGACCACCAGAAAATTGATGTGGATAGTCCTTAAAGCGTTTTTTAGCATCTGTAATCCCAACTAACTTCAAAATTTCCAAGGCTTGCGCCATTGCTTTTTCTTTTTTTACATGTTTATGCTTCATTAATGGTTCAGCAATTTGTCTACCAATTCTCATAGTAGGATCTAAAGAAGTCATTGGGTCTTGGAAAATCATTGCGATATCTTTACCACGAATGTTTTCCATTTGTTTTTCTGATTTTTTAAGTAAATCTTCACCATGAAAAAGAATTTCTCCACCCATAACTTCTGCATTATTAGCTAATAATCCCATTAAACTTTTTGTTGTAACGGATTTACCGGAACCTGATTCACCAACGATTGCTAAAGTTTCACCTTTAGCCAGATGAAAACTAACATCACGTATGGCTTTAACATCTCCAGCATACGTATGAAAATTAATTTCTAGATTGTTAACTTCTAAAATATTTTCTGCCATTTTTCAACACCTACTCTTTCGTTTTTGGATCAAAGGCATCACGGAGTCCATCACCTAATAAGTTGAAGGCAACCATGATAATACATAAAACAATTGCTGGATACCACATTTGGTATGGTAAAAACTGGAAATTCTTTTGACCATCATTCAATAATGACCCAAGTGAAGCTTGAGGAGCACTAATCCCAATTCCGATGAAACTTAAGAAAGCTTCGAAGAAAATAGCACTAGGAATTGTAAACATTGTTTGAATAATAATCACACTCGATAAGTTAGGTAGTAAATGTTTCACTGCAATTTTTACGGGTGACTCGCCTAAAGTTCGAGCTGCAAGAATATATTCTTGATCTTTTAATTTCAACGTTTGTGCCCGAACTAATCGAGCCATCGTTGTCCAACCAGTCACTGCAATTGCTAAAATAATTGATGTTAAACCTGGTTTGAAAACCAATAACATTAAAACAATAACGACCAAGTTAGGTACCGATGAAATAATTTCGATGATTCGCTGCATGAATGTATCAACACGTCCGCCACGCCAACCGGACAAGATTCCATAAGCAACACCGACTCCTAAATCGACTAATGCAGCAACTAGTGCCACGATTAAGGAAATCTTAGTTCCATACATAATTCTTGATAACAAATCACGTCCAAAAACATCCGTTCCTAAAATAAAGTATTTATCTTTTGGAATACTATTTTGTTCATAAGCATCATACCAGCTACCTGATGATGTTTTTAACTTTCCATTTAATCCATCTATTGGTACACCAGGAATTTTAGGTGGTAAATTTGTATACTCAACATTTTGTTCTGTTGCACTATGTGGTGCTAAAATGGGGGATCCAAATGCCAAAATAAAAATTGCAACCAGGACCCAAAGTGAGATAAAAGCCCCTTTATTTTTCTTCAACCGACGCCAAGCATCCTGAACGAAAGTCAACGACGGTGCAGCAATTTTTTCATTATCAATAGCGTTATTTTTATCTAACGGTTCAAATGCATCTACTGGTAGGTCAATTTTATCTGCCATCGTTAATTTCTCCTTCCAGTTAATCGAATTCTTGGGTCAATAATACCGTAAATGATATCTGTTAATAAGATAACAACTACTAGTCCAGCTGAATAAAGCATTGTAACACCCATGATTGTGGGGAAATCATTTGTCAAAATTGATTTTACGAATTGTTCACCAATTCCAGGAATTGAGAATATATTTTCAACAACCATTGAACCAGTCATTAATGCAACCGTATAAGGGCCGATTAATGTTACTAAAGGAATTAAACTATTACGTAAAGCATGGTGGAATACAACGCCAAACTTTGTTAATCCTTTAGCCTTAGCCAGTTCAATGTAATCACTGCTTAGGACATCCACCATCTCGGTTCGAATGAACCTGGCCGTCTCCGCCAGTGGGCCAACCCCTAAAGCAATTGTCGGTAGAATCGTGTAACTGAATCCGCCCCAATCAGCAATTGGTAACCAGCCTAACTTTAATCCTACGTAATACTGTAATAAAACAGCTAAGACGAAAGAAGGAATTGAGATACCTAAGATTGATAAAATTGTTGAAGAAGTATCAATCCAAGTATTTTTGTTAATCGCACCAATGGCACCAATCACAATTCCAATAACTATTCCGAAGATGATAGCTTGTAATCCAAGTTGTCCGGATGGTCCAATACGGCTTGAAATTAGGTATGACACAGGTTGATTACTGTATTGGAATGACGTTCCTAAATCACCCTTAACTAATCCCACTAAGTAAATGAGATATTGTTGCCATACGGGTTTATTCAATCCATATTGTTCATTCATAATCTGTAATTGCTCAGTTGTCATTTTTTGCTGATTCGCATAAGGTGATCCAGGCATTAACTTCATTAAAAAGAAGGTAATGGTTGCGACTAAAAACAACGTCAGTAGCATATAAAAAATTCGTTTAACTAGGTATTTACCCATAATTCTGACCCTCACTTTTGCTTTATTATGTAATTAAAACAAGTCAGAATTAGCCGTGGTAGCTAACTCTCACTTGTTAAATTTTAACACGTTAATTAATTATTTAGTAACATAAGCATCTTTGAAATTGTAATTGATACCAGCTCCATTGTAGATAACACCTTTAACTGTTGATCTTAATAATTGAGCTTGAGCCATTTGGTAAAGAGGTGCAATTCCTTGATCTTTCATCAAGATTTTTTCAGCCTTAACTAAATCATCCCAACGTTTATCTGCATTACTTGCATCTGTTGTTTTTGAAGCTTTAATCAATGCATCATATTCACTATTTTTCCATTTACCTGCATTTTGTGAATTATCTGAAGTAAATAAATCTAAGAATGAGATTGGGTCTGAGAAATCAGCACCCCATGCTGTAACAACAATATCGAAATCACCACTAGTTGATTTTGCTAAACGTGATTTGAATGGGATATTTGTTAATGTTACATCCGCACCATCTAAGTTATCTTCAATCGCATTTTGTAAAAATTCATTTGTTTTCTTAGCTTTATCAGTATCATCACTTAGAAGTGAGAAACTAGCTTTTGTAACACCAACTTCTTTTAATCCTGCTTTCCATAATTCTTTTGCTTTTGCAATGTCTGTATTTGCAGTTGATTTAACGGTTGATTCTTTTGCAAAATCTTCGCCTGTTTTAGGATTTGAAGCAAGACCTGATGATACTAAACCTGTCGCAACAGTTGAGCCATCCCCTAAAATTTTATCAACAAATTGTTTTCTGTTGATAACTAATGAAATAGCTTGACGAATCTTTTGGTTATTAAATAATTTATTCTTTTGATTGTATTGTAAGTAGAACGTTGATGCTTGTTTACGTGTGATATAGTCTTTATCTGTTTTCAATGTTTTAGCTTGTTCAGCAGATAAATTCGTCATATCTAATTTTTGACTTTGGTATAAATTATAGCTTGTTGTATTATCTTTAGAAACTTGGAAATTCATTTGTGTTAGCTTAACTGCTTTTTTATCCCAATAAGTGTCATTTTTCTTTAGGTCCCAAGTTAAGTTAGTTCCTGTCCAATCATTTAATGTAAATGGACCATTGTAAACCATGTATTTGCTTTGTGTGCCATATTTAGAACCATACTTTTCAACAACTTTTTGATTTTGTGGATAGAACGTTGGGAAGCCCATCAATAATTTGAAATATGGTACTTTTTTATCAAGTGTTACAACTAATGTATGTTTGTCAGTTGCTTTGATTCCCAATGTTGATGGCGCCATCTTACCCGCGCTGATTGCATCATAATTTTTAATCCCTGAGAAGAGGTAACCATATTGTGAAGCTGTCTTAGGATTAACGGTCCGTTGCCATGAATAAACAAAATCTTTAGCCGTTACATCGTCTCCGTTGCTCCATTTTGAATCACGAAGTTTAAATGTATAAGTCATGCCATCTTTTGAAACGGTTGTTTTAGTTGCAAGTGCATTTGACACTTTACTGTTCTTACCAATTCTGTATAAACCTTCATTAGTATTGTTCAACATGTTAAAGCTAACTGTATCCGTTGCTGTCGATAAATCCATCGATGGTAATTCAGCTGTTTCAGACCAATTAATAACCTGTTTATCAGCGAGTTCTTTACTATCTGAAGATGAAGATTTAGATCCACACGCTGCCAAGACAATGACAGACAATGCTAGCACACCACTTAATTTCAAAACTGACTTTAACTTCATAATATGACCTCTCCTTTTTTATTTACCTTTTCTTAACGTAGGTTTATCTTACATTAGAAAAAGATTAAAATCAACATTAAACTCTAATTTAATTAAAAAGAGATTCAAGCGCCTTTAAAAAAGCCGTTTAACTATATAAAATATTCAACTCATAACATTTGCACGTTGTTAAAATGAGAGTTTGGCCATTTTTATTCATTAATTCTCATTTAATTCAGTTAACTTATTTTGATGTTCGAATATTTTTTTGAATAAATGTTATACTTAACCTATTAATTAAGTTCCACGAGGAGGTTCTCATGAAAGAAACTTATTCTACAGAAATACCAGTTATTGACGTTTTCATTGCTGGTATCGAAAAACAACGTGAAAATTTAGATTATACAATGTCTGAATTAGCTGCATTAGTCGAAGCTAACAACATGCATGCTGTTGAAGACATTCGTCAGAAATTAGATCGACCAACTGCTGCCCTTTACTTTGGTAAAGGTAAAGCTGAAGAATTCAAGACTGAAAGTGAAGCACAAGGTGTGAAAATTTTAGTTGTAAACGACGAATTATCACCAACTCAAATTCGTAACCTTGAAGCTGCATCAGGTATGGAAGTTATGGATCGTACAGGCCTGATTTTAGCTATTTTTGCTTCAAGAGCACAATCACGCGAAGCAAAACTCCAAGTTCAAATGGCTCAACTTCAATATCAGTTACCTCGTTTAAGAGGGATGCAAGATAAACTAGATCAACAATCTGGTGGTGGACTCGCTAACCGTGGTGCTGGCGAAACGAAGATTGAATTAGATCGTCGTGTGATTGAAAATCGGATTAACCACATTAAAAAAGATCTTGCTGAAATGGACAAAGAAGAATCTACTAGACGTAAACAACGTGATAAATCTGGTATTCCGACTGTTGCATTAGTTGGTTATACTAATTCAGGTAAATCAACGACAATGAACGGCTTGCTTCGTCTAATCGGACAAGATGATGACAAACAAGTTTTTGAAAAGAATATGTTGTTTGCTACATTAGATACAAGTGTCCGTAATATTCAATTTGAAGATAAAAAACAAATTTTATTGAGCGATACTGTTGGTTTTGTCAGCAAATTGCCTCACCAATTAGTAAAAGCTTTCCGTACAACCTTGGCTGAAGCTGCACAAGCTGATTTACTTATCCAAGTGATTGACGTGGCTGATAAACATGCTGAGGAAATGATTCAAACAACTGAAGATACATTAAAAGCTATTGGCGTCGAAAACATTCCGATGATTTATGCCTATAATAAAGCTGATTTAGCAAATATTGATTATCCTACTTTCTCAGATGATAAATTCACTTATAGTGCGCGTGATGAAAAATCACTTAATCAATTAGTAGATATCATTAAAAAGAATGTCTTTAAAGATAACGAAATTATGACTGTTCTTATCCCATTTGATAAAGGTCAACTTGTTGATTTAATCAATGAAAAGGCAACTATCTTAGAAACAGATTATGAAGAATCAGGTACAAAATTAAAGATTGATGCAACAAAAACTATTGCAACCCAATTGCAAGATTACATCGTTTAAAATAATTCTATAAAAAGAGTGCGTGAATCGGTCTGAAATAGCCGATTCACGCACTCTTTTTTGTCGTCATAATCATATCTAGTTTATTGCATGATTCCCGCTGTTATGCTAAAATGCAACTATTCATTTTAGAAAAGGAGGATTCAATTTTGGAAAAAAAACCAGCAGTTGGACTTAACAGATCGTTAGGTCTATGGTCAGCATTATCAATCGTAATCGGAACTGTTATTGGTTCTGGTATCTTCTTTAAACAAGCTTCGGTACTTGACTACACCGGCTCTACTACAAATGCCCTGCTCGCATGGCTATGTGGTGGTATCATAACCTTAACCGCTGGACTAACTGTTGCTGAAATTGGATCTCAAATTCCAGAAACCGGTGGATTATATATCTACATGGAAAAAATTTACGGTAAAATTTGGGGTTTCTTAGCTGGTTGGATGCAAGTTATCGTGTATGGACCAGCTATGATTGCTGCGTTAGGCGCGTACCTTGCTATTTTAATAGTAGATTTCTTTAGTATTCCAGCTGGTTATTCTCATTTAATCGCATTAATTGCAGTCATTTCTATTGGCTTCCTAAATATGCTATCAAATCGTTATGGTGCTTCATTCCAGATTATTACAACTATTTGTAAATTATTCCCTATTGCTGCTATTATTATTTTTGGTTTATTTTTTGGCAATGCAAATGCACTTGGCCAATCTGTTGCAACTGTCAGTCACTCTACAAATAATTTTGGTGTTGGTATACTAGCTACTTTATTTGCTTATGATGGTTGGATTCTGATTGCTAATATGGGTGATGAAATTAAAAATCCTAAAAAGACATTACCTAGAGCTATTGTTTTAGGAATTTCAATTGTTCTTCTTATTTATATTCTTGTTTCGTTCAGTATTATGCGTGTCATGCCTGCTAGTCAAATCCATCAACTAGGCGAAAATGCAACACCACAATTTGCTAAGATTGCCTTTGGCCAACTTGGTGGAAAAATTATGAATATCGGTGTCATTATTTCTATTCTTGGTTGTATGAACGGTAAAATCATGACATTCCCTCGAATTATGTGGGCAATGGGTAAGAACAAACAATTACCTTTCCATAAAGAAATATCTTATTTACATCCAAAATCACATTCACCTGTTATTGCAACATGTGTGGCTTTAAGTATTGCAGCGATTATGATTTTATTTTTTGATGCTGATCGCTTATCTGAAATTTGTATTTTTACAGTTTATTGCTTTTATGTTATGACTTTCGTCGGCCTCTTTATCTTACGCCGTCGGAATAAAGGAACAGATTTAAAACGTGTTTTCTCAGTTCCATTGTTCCCCATAACACCTATTGTTGCTATCTTAGGTGCAGCCTTCGTTTTAGTTAGCGAAGTTCAATCAGATATTGTAGGTGTTTTAATTTCATTTACAATTGTTGCACTTGGTATCCCGGTTTATTTATACGAAACACATAAAAATAAAGATCTATAATAAAAAATGTGTAATGACAGCTATTGTCATTACACATTTTTATTTTTAATTCATCATTTTCCGGGAAAAGGATTATTCACAAAAAGTTGTGTATAAAATTTAATTTCTTGCAAAGTCTGAGCAATTTTATTTTTTGTATAATCTGTTAACTTAGCATCGTTATTTAGTTGTCCATCTTCATTAAATGTTTGATCAACTATTCCCAATAATGTTGGCGTAGGCAACGTGATAAATCCTAATCGATTCAAAATAGGTACTAATTCAGCTGTTGCAAATTGTGCACCGCGCATGTTATCTGAGTAGCCCACAATCTTAACTGGTTTACGTTGCCCTTCAAAAGCCAAATAATCGATTGCATTTTTCAAAACGGCTGGAATAGCATGATTATATTCAGGCGTTAAGATAATAAAGCCATCTGCCGCAGCTACATCCGCTATCCATCGTGCTTCATTTTCAGGTAGTTGTCGATTTTCATTTTGCATAGGTGCCAATTTTTCGTGGAAGAAGGTTAACTGATAGTCACTTAATTTTAGAAATGAAAATTCAACATTATCCTGATTTTTTGCTACTCCTTCAATATACTTAATGACCCTTTTACCAATAGAATTCTCTCTTGAACTCCCTAGAATAACAGCAATTTTCACCATGACATCATCTTCTTTCTAATTTATTTTTCAATCAAACAAACCGTCATTTTATGCCGATTCTACTAACTAATAAAAATGGTTGCTAAAATCTATATAGATTTCAACAACCATTTTTATTTTATTGTCTACGCTAAGCGTCTTTCTAAGTATCTTGAAACCAATGATAGTGCATAACAAACGACGAAGTACATCACTGCTAAAGCGACGAACATTGGAATAACATAATTAGTATTTTGACCGTATACTAATTGTGCATGATACAGTAACTCTGGTAAAACAATGATAGTAGCCAATGACGTATCTTTAATTAATGAGATAAATTGACTAACCAATGGTGGAATCATTTTCTTTAAAGCTTGTGGTAAGACAATCACACGCAGACCTTGCCAATAAGTTAGACCATTTGCGCGAGCACCTTCCATTTGTCCGGGTTCAACAGCTTGAATACCACTTCGAATGATTTCAGCTAACATTGCTGATTCGAAAACGGTCATCGCTAACGTTGCTGACCAGAAAATTGATAACCGAATACCAACATTTGCTAAGCCAAAATAAACGAAAAATAAGATTAAAAGTAATGGTAAATTTCGAATTAAATCAATTATAAAACCAACTATAGCAGATAAACGTTTTACTTTAATATATCGTGTTAGGCCTAGAATAGCGCCAATTATAAAACTGAAAATAATTGAAATAACTGAAACTTCGATTGTTACTAATAATCCTTGTAGTAAGTAGCGAATATTTTCCCAACTATATGCTGCAATAAAATCTGACATATTTTTCTAGACCCCCTTTAACTTAATTTCTTTTCTAAATGTCTCATGTAATAACTTAATGGCATCGTGATAATTAAATATAACACCCCAACGATAATGTACGTGTTGATTGTATCAAATGTTGTTGATGCGATAATATCACCTTGGTACATTAAATCAAATCCAGCAACGAAGGCTAAAACTGAAGAGTTTTTTACCAAATTAATGAACTGATTACCCAAAGGTGGAATCACATATTTAAATGCCTGGGGTAAAATAATATGAAACATCGATTGCATGAATGTTAACCCGTTTGAGCGAGCACCTTCCATTTGTCCAGGATCAACAGCTCTAATCCCAGCACGAACTGTTTCTGCAATAAAGGCAGATGTGTAAATCGTTAGTCCGATTGTTCCAGCTGTAAATCCGTTGATATTCGTAACGTACATAGGTACCACAACGTAGAAAAACATTGCAACAACCAATAACGGAATATTTCTAAATATTTCAATATAGATACGTGCAATAATTTTTAAAATTCGATATGGCATTTCTTCCAAAATTGCAAAGAACGAACCTATAATTAAACTAAAAAATAATGCGAGTACACTTGAACACAATGTATAGCCAAGTCCTGTTAATAAGGCTTGCCAATGTTCTGTAAAAATCGTAATCATTGTTGACTCGCCTCCTTCACACTAAATCCTGGAATATCGCCAAACCATTTGTTTAATAATTTTTCATACGAGCCATCGGCACGCATTTCAGCTAAAGCCTTATTAACTTCATTCTTAAATTCACCTTGGCCTTTATCAATCGCAATTCCGTAAGGTTCATGCGTAAAAGTACCACCAACAACAGCAAAATCAGAATTCTCTTTAACCATCCCATATAAAATACCATTATCAGTTGTTAAAGCATCACCTTGACCAGATTTTAGTGCGGTTAATGCTTGCGCATAATCATCTAGTTCCAGCACTTCTGCTTTAGGTGCATACTTCTTCATGTTAATAACTGAAGTTGAACCCTTAACACCTAAAACAACCATACCGTCTTTATTCAAATCTTTTACGGATTTAATTGAGCTTGTTCTTTTAACTAAAATAGCTTGTCCGGCAGCAAAATAAGAGTTAGAAAAATCAACTTGTTTTTCACGATCTTTAGAAATGGACATCGTCGCAATAATTGCATCAATATTTCCATTTTTCAAAAGTGGAATTCTTGTTTTACTTGTTACCTGAACAAAATTAGCTTTACCATCTTTACCTAAGATTTTTTTTGTCACTGCCTTAGCAATATCAATATCAAATCCTTGGATTTCACCGGTTTTGATGTTCATTAAACCAAATAACTTCGTATCTGCTTTAACACCCCAGTTAATTGTTTTTGTTTCTTTAGCTGTTGTTGCAATGTTGGCTTTACTTTGCGCTCCACAGCCTGCAATAACTAATACCATAGCTATACTCATAAACAATAAGCTAATTTTTCTTAATTGTTTCATATTTTAATCCCCACTCTCACAGTCTTGAGCTCCTTAATGTTTAATAATTTTACTCAAGAATTTTTTTGCACGTTCTTCTTTTGGATTGTCGAAAAATTCTACTGTTGTATCATCCTCAAGAATTTGACCATCAGCCATGAAAATAACACGATCGGCTACTTCACGAGCAAAGCCCATTTCATGAGTTACAACAATCATTGTGATCCCATCATTTTTAGCGATATCTTTCATAACTTTTAAAACATCGTCAATTGTTTCAGGATCTAATGCAGAAGTTGGTTCATCAAATAATAGCGCCTTAGGTTTCATAGCTAGACTACGGGCAATGGCAATTCTTTGCGATTGTCCACCTGATAACATTCTAGGATATGATTGTGCTTTATCATCAAGTCCAACTGTTTTTAATAAATCCATTGCGATTTTTTTATTTTCAGCTTCATCCCGTTTTAAAACTAAACGTGGTGCAAGCATAATATTTTCTAAAACAGTTTTGTTTTCGTACAAGTTAAAATGTTGAAATACCATCCCAACATTTTTTCTGATTTTATCAATATTCGTTTTCTTATCTGCTAAATCAAAATTATCAACTAATAGTTGCCCCTCGTTAACTTGCTCTAAACCATTGATAGTTCTGATTAATGTACTTTTTCCAGAACCAGATGGCCCGATAATAACGACGACTTCGCCTGCTTCAACTTTTAAATTGATATTCTTCAATGCGTGAAATTTATCGTAATATTTCTCCACATTTTTAAATTCGATCATTGCCATACTCTCAATCCCCTTCTCTTAACTCTTTTATTCTTTTTTGTGATACTTTAATTATACTACCAAATGGATGTTTAATTGCAGTCTTTTTTAAATGTACCATATAATCACAAAAAAAGTGATAGCAATGTAGTTATTTGCTATCACTTTTTTACTAATTTTCTTTTTCTTTATAGGCAATTTGAACTTTAACGTGAAATTTATGTGATTCTTCAATAACTGATGATCGACCAGCAACCTTCTGATTACCACCATAAATAGTTGCTGTTGCTAAGTAAATATCATATTGTTCTTTAGCCGTTTCAATATCAGATAAACCAACATGGGTTAGGCGACCAATCAATTGTTTATCAATCTGATTCATTCCAGCGTAAACATTCATTTTTTCGTCTTCTATTTTTAATTCAAAAAATGGAAAAGCAACGGGCTGTGCTAACTCTGACACTGGTTTTCCTGTTTTCTGAATTTCTTTTATAATAGCATCATCTGACAATCCATCATAATCAAAATCTGAATACTTAACTTGCTTCATTTGATCAGCAATTTTTTGAATACTTACTTTTTCGTTTCTATTTGTCCTAAGTGTCGCTGGCATCAGCATTTTAGAATCAAATAGGCCATTCGTTTGAACATAACCTGGTTGCATTCGGCGACGTTTATCTCCTTCAATTTCTTCCTTAGGCGGTCCGCCCAACAATTTTTCAATTTTCGGTGAAGGATCAAATTTAGTTGTTTTATTTGTAAAATAATGAATAACATTTAAAACAATAAAATATAATAAAACAAAAAAAGCAAGAATAAACAAACTACCTCTAACATAATAACCATTTATGAAATATCGTGATGCGATATACAATAAATACCAATTACCAAGAAAGCCTAAAACAGTATAAATTCTATTTTTTAATTTTAAATTAACATTAATAAACCCTAAATAATGGTTTGCTAAATCTAGTAAACTAAACATTTATTTACCTCCTAATCCTTAGTCTGTATTTGTCGTTTCTGCACTGGCTTTGGCTTTGTCAGTCGTTACCGTTTTAGTATTCTTCACGCTACTACTTGTGCTTGTTGCCGAGCTAGCTTTATCCGCATTTGTATCAGTATCTGTACTTGTATCAGTTGTGTCATCGGTACTTGTTTCCGCGCTCTTATCATCCGTTGTATTATCGGCACTTGTACTTGCTGATTTGTTTGATGTTTCATCGGCAGCACTTGAACTACTAGACTCATCTTTTGAACTTTCTGATGAAGAGGACGAATCAGAAGAACTCGTCTCAGAAGATGAACTTACTTCTTTGGAACTCGAATTATCGTCTACTTTAGGTTTAGTTTCCGACGGTGATGAAGCTACTGAAGAAACTGTTGCTCCTTCGTTTGTATTCGTTGTTTTGTTAACAACAACGTTAGTTGCGCCCAATGCAAGTACGATAGAAACAATTGCAAAAGGTGTTATAAATGGTGGCGTTCTATATGCCATTAACTCTCACTCCAATTTTGTACTTTTTCCATTAAACCATTTGTTATTGAAGTTTATTCGAAGATAAACTTAATTTTTCGATAATTTTTTTTGGCATTCATCACAAATCCCATGTAATTCAAATTTATGTTCTTCTATTTTGTAACCTGGTAACTGTTTTACAAAATAATCTAGCGGACAGCTATCAAGTTCAACCACCTTACTACAAGAAGTACAAATAAAATGATGGTGATGTTTGTGACTAAAATCACATTGATATTTTACACAGGCTCGTTCACCATTCATCCGTTGCTCAACAAGACCCATTTCTTTAAATTCTTTGATATTTCGATAAATTGTATTATGACTCATCCCTGGATATTTATTTCTCATATAGTCATCCACAACTGTAACGTCAACATAAGCTTCCTCATACTGACTTAAATACGTTAATAAACTTTTTCTTTGTTTCGTAATTTTATATTTATTTTCTTTTAGTATATGCAATGCATCATCAATTAATTCAGTCAAAAGGCTTATCTCCATTTCTAAATAATAATGGTTACTCTTTAAGAAGAATACCATATCAACTAAAAAAAGCAATCACTCTTAACCTAATGATTGAATTAACTGATCAATCTGTTTCTTTGCGTCAACTAAATCGTCATTAATAATGACATGTGCTATACCTTCAAGATCTGCTGGAAGTTTCATGTCTCGTTTTGCTTCACCAGAATCTAAGCGTAAACTTCGATTTCGAATCGTATCTCCCCGTTTAATTAACCGATCTTGTAATATCTGATTATCCGATACAGACAAATATAAGACAACTGTTTCTTTTGGTAATTCTTTTGAATACGTGATGGCACCTGCCGTATCGAGTACAATTGTCGCATTTTTTGCCTCTGACCAAGCAGCATCTATCGCTTCTCTTGATGAACCATAGTAATGGCGATCATACTCAACATGTTCTAAATAATGAAAATTAAAAAAAGTTTCATCGGATTCAAAATAATAATCGCGACCATTTTTTTCATTAACTCTTGGTTGCCTAGTTGTGTGAGTAATCACCTTTTTGGCATCAAATTGCTTGGTTAGATAGTCTCTAATCGTCGTTTTACCTGTTCCCGGAGCACCCGTGATCACGAATATTCGTTTTTGCATTAAATCATCCCTTTATCGTTTTTAGACTTCTTCATATTATTTAAAAAATTTTTGGTTAATATAAAACAAATGACTTGCATTCATTTTATGTACGTACTATACTAAGCTTCTACTAAAGAAAGTAGAATGCGCTTTCATGGTAGTAAGATATAGAAATACGGAGGATACACACTTATGAAATTTGGAACATTTAGTAAAAACTGGTATACGATTTCTTTAGACACTGAAAAACAAATCTTTATTGCTAGTTCAAAAAATAATCCAGCCATTTCAGGTTCTGGGGTAACAATCGAAACAGCCGTTTCCAACTTATCAACAGAAATGAAATATGTTCAATCTGGACAATTTGTATAGAGGGTAAATGTGAGCTCACGCACATCAACCCTTTTTTATTTGGACTTTTTTACCGATTAAACCTTACCATCAATCGCTTAATGGGTACGTATAATAAACTAACAATGATAATTGTCGAGATTGAATTAACAACAGTTGCAGGTAAACTTAAAAACGCCTGAACAGCGGCGACATTAAAACTAACACCTTTAATCATTGCTTCACCAATCGAAACTAAATATGATGTTCCTATTTTACCAATTCCTGCCGTTGCAGCAATAATGATAATCCAATATTTACCATGATAATTTTTTAATCCTTTCGTAACAACCGTAATTAGTAATGCAATAACCACTACTTCTAGTACAGTAAAATATGACGTATCTGCATAACCATTCAAAATATCAAATAATCCCAGACCAATCGCTCCTGCAATTGTGCCATAACTAAACCCTAAAAAAATCACGGCCAATGCTGCTAGTGAATTACCGAAATGAATAAATGGTTTTCCCACCATAGCTGGGATTGGTATTCTAAAAACTGAGATACCTATATAAATAATTGCCGCAAATAATCCCGCTAAAATAATGCTTCTTAATCTTTCATTTCTCATTTTATTTTTCCATTCTATCGTTAATATCGGGTAAAATACTCATAAAATTAACCCCTAACCTTTGATCAAGTCCTTCATTATCAGAATTACTCATCGCTTTCCATGTTACTTCTACTGCAAATTCCAATGCTTCCCTTAGTGAATGACCATTCATTAACTCACCCACTACGCAGCTTGCTAGCAAGTCTCCTGTCCCAAAATAATGATTCTCACGTTGTTCTTTTAATACCCAACCTGATTCGCCTTCTTTTGTTAGAAAAACAACACCAATTTGATTTTTCTGGTTTGTAACTCCTGTAATTATAACCGCTTTTAAATTTAATTTCTTTAATAAACGTGTTAGTAACTTTTTAATTTCTGCCTCGCTAGGATTTTCCTGATAATTACAGTCTGCCAATAAGTAAGCCTCTGTTAAATTGGGTAAAATTAAATCTGCTTGCGTTAAACATAACATGCTTAATTCTTCTACATAGTCGTTTGTCAGTCCTGAATATAACGTGCCGTGATCAGCCATAACTGGATCAATAACGGTGAGTGCTTTATCATCAGATAACCTATCTAGTAGAATCCCCATCATTTTAATACTTTCTGCCGTCCCTAGATAGCCCAAATATGCGCCCGTAAATTGAACTGGAATAGTTGCCCAGTGTTCTTCAAAAGCTTTTATAAATGGTGAGATGTCTACCTTCATTGGTACTCCAAATCCACCTGTATGACTACTTAATAACATTGTTGGCAATATTGTCGTCCGTTGTTGATAACTAGCTAAAACAGGAACCGCAATCCCTAATGAAACACCACCAACACTAGATAAATCTTGTGCAATCAATAATTGTTTCATTATTCCACCTTCTTCATTTGAAGTTATTTAATTCATTATAAAATGAATACGCCAGAATAGCGATATTTAGTAACCATTTAAAAATAAAAAACTGTTGAAAAATTAGCACTAGGCTAGTTCCTCAACAGTTCAACTATTTCTTCAATTCAATTTTATTTTGTCGACCAATCGCATGTTTTAACATAAACGGTGCTACGATAGTTGAAATAATAATTACCATGATAACTGCCGAATAGTATTCCGTCGACAACAAGTGTGCGGTATACCCAATTTGGACAATAATCAAAGCCATTTCGCCACGAGAAATCATCCCCGCACCGATTACATATGCACTATTTAAATCAAATCCAAGTAACCTAGCACCTAATCCACCACCTAGTAATTTTGTGAGGACGGCCAAAATCGTTAAAATAACGATAAACCAAATATTTTTCATAAATCCATCAAATGACATGCTTAATCCAATACTCGTGAAAAACATTGGAATAAAGACTGCATAACCAATTGGTTCAATATTGGCATCAATTTCTTTTTTATACGGTGTTTGTGCCACTGCAATTCCTGCAAAAAAGGCACCAACAACAGCACTTAACCCCACTAAGTCAGCTAAGTAGGCCATACCTAGACAGATAACCAGTGACATAATCGTAATCGATGAGCCAACTAATAATCGTTCACTTAATCTCATCAAGAAAGGCGCCACCCACTTGAATAGGATTAAAATACCAATGAAGTAAACAAATTCTAATAAGAAGCCAATCCAAATGTTAGCTTGTGCGCTATCACCGGTACTTGTAATATTACCAAATACACTAACTAATACACTTAAAATAACAACAGCTAAGATATCATCCACAACGGCCGCACCTAGGATTGTTGCACCTTCTTTTGAATCTAATCGTTTTAATTCTTTCAAGACTTCGACGGAAATACTAACTGACGTTGCCGCAAAGATAACACCTAAAAATAAAGCCGATTCAAATCCAAAATTATAAATTCGACCAAAGTAATAGACAACTAAGATAGGGAAGACAACACCTAAAGTCGCAACTGATAAGGCCGGTTTTAAATACTTTTTAAGTAGATCTAAATCACTTTCTAATCCCGCCATAAACATTAAAATAATCACACCAATTTCTGCGAACATCGCAAATAAATGATCTGAATGGACCCAATTCAACATTGCTGGTCCAAGTAAAACACCAACTAATAATTGCCCGATAACACTAGGAACACCAATTCGTGTGCTGACATGACCCGCAATTGATGTTGCCACTAATACTAAACAAATCGTTCCTAAAAATGCCATTATTTCTCCTCTCACTTGTCACTATCTATATTAACCATAACATACATTAAAAATAAAAAGCAGCAAATTCCCTCTCGGAATTCACTGCTTATGATTCACTTAATTAAATTAAGCTTCTTCACTGTTAAAAATATATTTTGCTGCGAATGCTGCAATAGCACCACCAACTAATGGTGCAAGAATAAATACCCAAAGTTGTGAAAGTGCATCGCCACCGGCATAAAGTGCAGGTCCAATACTACGAGCAGGGTTAACTGAAACCCCTGTAAGTGGTAAACCAACAAAGATAAGTACTGTTAATGTTAAACCAATCACAAAGCCAGCAATATTACTGTTACCAAATTTTTCACTCGTAACCATCAAAATAATAAAGATGAATAAGAATGCGAATAAGGCTTCAACGAAAAATGCCATACCACCAGGAATTGTTGCATAACTATTTGAACCAAAACCATCAGCAACTTTTGATGTATCTGTCATTGATGAAATAATCATCTTAACCACGCTAGATGCTACAATCGCACCTAAGATTTGACTAACCCAGTAAGCAACCATATCAGTCAATGACATGCGCTTGTTGATGTACATTGCTAATGAAACAGCAGGATTGATGTGTGCACCTGAAACAGGTCCAATAGCATAAACCATCAATGTAATAGCTAAACCAAATGCAAGTGCAATAACAAGTGGGCTACCGTTACCTAACGTAACTGCCCCTGTACCAAATAATACCAAGAAAAATGTGCCGATAAATTCAGCAATATAATTTTTATAATTCAATTTTAAATCCCCCTATATTAGTATCTCTTAATTATACACATAACCATAAACTCATTTCAATTATTTTTTTATTTTTAATTTTTGAATTAAAACCCATGCTGTAATTGGAACCGCTAGAATAACACCTATAATAGAAAATAAAATCATTATTAATTCTGCAACAAAAATTTTATCATTTATAATATCTGCGAATGTAGCATGCGTCTGTACTAATAAAATAAATAGCGCTAAAAAGCCACCAAAGAAACCAAAAAATAGTGTATTAAACGTTGTTCCAATAATATGTTTACCAATACTAATACCAGCTGCGTATAACTTTTTTAAATCAATTGTTGGTGTTTGTTCAATAATCTCATTTAAGCCAGCCGAAATTGCAATCGCACCTTCAGCAATTGCGCCTAAAGTACTAAAAATAGCTGTTGAAATCGCTATTTGCATAAAATTAGCGCCTACTAATAACGAAAATGCTTCTATTTCTTCACTATCTTCTGCACCAAAACCTTGAACTGCAGCAAAATGTTCAACTGGAATAATCAAAAGAACGAGAATAACCAGAACAATTAACGAAGCATAAAAAGCAGTTTCAGTAACTTGCACATTATCATCACCAAGAAAAATCGTAATAGCTAAAATAATAATGCCATTAATTAGGGTCACTGCTACCGGCGGAAATCCTCCCGTAATTAAAATAATCGTAAAAAATAACATGATAAAATTAAAAAATAAGCTTAAAAATGAACGAACACCATTCATTCCTCCAACAATGACCATTAAGACAAATAAAATGGCACTTAACCAACCAATTGTAATCATAATGTGTCATCCCCTTTGATTAATCGACTTGCAAAAAAACTTGCGACAGGTATCGCAATGACAATCCCAATACCGCTGATTAATGTTTGGACAACTCCTAAAGCCATGGTCCATGAAAAAGTATAGCCAATTGTATTGGTCGTTCTAAAGTACAAAACGGCAAGTGGGAAAATGTCAGCAATAAAAATTAAGAATAAGACGTTAATTAATGGTCCCATAATCGATTGTCCAACCTCACGTCCAGATTTAAAAAGTTCTTTCGATGAAATAGTTGGTTGTTCTTTTTTTAATTGAAATAGTGTTGCAACGATATCTGTCGATTCATCCATGACAGCCCCTAGAGAACCTAGTAGTGTGGCAGCAAGGAATAGTTCCTTTGGCGCTTGCGTTGCATAAGATAGAGCTTCGTAATGCATCCCTTGATCATTTGTCAGTTTTAAAATAATGACACTAATGATTAACGATAAACTAGTTCCCGTCAAAGTTGCCAATAACGTGACCAGCATCTGTCGATTAAAGCCAATTACCAAACTCAAGGTCAGTACTGCAAATATTAGAGCAATACCTGCGAAAATCCAAAAGAAGTTCGTAATATTAACGAATATTTCAAATTTAATGGCTAAAAAGAAAATAATCATATTTAAGACGATACTTAATACAGCAATCATGCCACTAAACTGCATAAATCCTACCAGCATACTAACGGCAATCCAAATTAATATGGCCACGACGACATCTCGTTTGAACCCATCAATAATACCAGTTAATCCACTTTTATGAGGATTAATCGTTACAAATACTTGATCATTTTTCTGGTATTTTTGATCATTTGCGCGAGATGAAGAATATGTATTTGGTAGTCTTATTTTTTGCCCTTTATACTTACCATTCATCACAGTTCCAAATAATTTTTGTTTAGTCTGTGTATCTTTATTTTCAAATTCATCTGTTACTTTTTCAGTTTTTTCATCCTTAACCTGTGTTATTTTAACAATCGTATCTGAATACAGTGCTTGATCAAATTTAACACCTATTACGAGTATGCCACCGATAATAATCGTTAGAATTAAAATAATGTTCTTCTGAAGTAACTTTTTCATGGGTTCACACCTCATTTATTATTAATACACTTCCACCAGTTTAACATTTTACAACAAAAAAAGTCCGACCAAAGGCCAGACTTTAATCTATCTTATTTTAACTTTATAAAGCTTTGAAACAGCTAACTATTATCTACTTAATAGACATGTCACGATAAAATAATGTCGTTCCATATGGGTTAATGTGTAATCCGGATGCATCTGGGTTCAATAAGTAGGCCATTGCACCTTGGAAAACAGGTACTGTATAAGCATCTTCTTCGACCAATTGCTTTTCAGCATCAATCAAGCTATTCCAACGTTTCGTTGGATTTGTTGCAAATTCATTTTTAGACTGATCGATATCTTTTAAATATTGTGCATTTTTGTAATCGGTATTTAAATGATAAGCGCCACCATCATTAATAAAGTTAATTGGATCAGCATAATCTGGTGTCCATGTCCCATAAACGATATCAAATTGGTAAGCCGTTGTTGCTGCTAATCGCGATTTAATTGGAATATTACGTGCGTTAATTTTTAATCCAGGTAAGTTACTCTCTAACTGCGCTTGCAAGTATTCAATCACTTGTTTAGCTTCTGGCGTATCAGAACCCAATATTTCAATTGTTAAGTCCTTCTTACCGATCTCTTTAAGTCCTTTTTCCCATTCTGCTTTAGCTTCTTTTTTATTAAAAGCAAGCAAGTCTCCTGCTTCTTTACGGTAATCTTCCCCATTAATCGGATTTGACACAAATTTAGCTGGGACGATTCCATTTAATGCAGATGAACCATCATTAAGAATTTTGCTAGCTAATAATTTTTTATTAAATCCTAGCGCAATTGCTTTACGAATATGTTTATTACCAGTTGCCTCACGCTTAGTATTAAAACCTAAATAACCAATCATTGGTGTTTTACGTGTTGCGAACCCTTTTTCATTCTTATATTGTTTAACATAATCATTTGCTAACATTGAGAAATCAATCTTCCCTGTTTGATATAACTTGCCAGCAGTTGCACCATCTTTAACAACTTGAACGTCAACTTTAGCTAACTTAACTGATTTAGCGTTCCAATAACTGGTATTTTTAACATATGACCATTTGTTATTAGTTCCTTCCCAATCAGTTAATTTATAAGGACCATTCACAATCATATGTTGTGAATCCGTTGCATATTGACTACCTTGTTTTTTAACGTAAGCTTCATTTTGAGGTACAAATGGTGCACCCGTTAATACTTCTGGTAAATAGCTAATTGGTTGTGCCAGAGTAACTTCTAATGTTGTTTTATTCAGCGCTTTAACACCTAACTTATCAACGGCCATCTTGCCATTTCGGATAGCAAACCCATTTTTAATAATATCAATTCGTTGTGAATTAGGTGATGCTGTTTTAGGATTTGCTAGTTTTTGCCAAGCGTAAACAAAGTCATTTGCTGTAACAGGAGTCCCATTTGACCAGTTCTCAGCTCTTAATTTATAGGTGTAAACTGTTTTTGCTTTGTTAACCGTCACACTTTTTGCTGCAGCTAACACTGGTTTATTTTTTTGATTATACGTATACAATCCTTCATAAACGTTTTGTATTGCTTCAACACTAAATGTATCACTGTATTTAGTAGAATCTAAAGTGCCTAATTGATCAGTTACAGCCACTTTTAATATGTTATCGTCTTTCGTCGCTGTTTTTGAACAAGCAGCTAGCACCCCTATAAACATGATACTTAAAACTACCGCAATTTTCCTTCTCACTTTAGACACTCTCCTTTTTTAGTTACCTTAATGTGATTAACTTTACCTAGTTACTTATTTTTTGTCAATAAAGACGTATCATTTCAACCAACTTTACATTTAAGCTATACTTAACCCAGTGTCTTACTCAATTCTGAAAGGAAGTTTTTGACTTATGAAAAATAATCAATTTGCTAACTATACACCTACTTTTGAGACACAAATAAAAGAACTTAAAGCTATTAATTTGTATATAGCCTCCGAAACCAATCCTACACATTTATTTGAACAATTACTCAATAAAATTCTCATCGACTATCAAACAATCGGTGCGAAACAACAAAAAATGATGTCCTTATTAGCGACAGAATCCATTTCTGTTTATGAATTTTTTACTACAAAAAAGGAATTAACACCTGTTATCTTTTATAATGTTGCATTACAGTTACTAGAATTTGAAGTCGATGTCGATTTCAAAATTGATGACCCATTTACGGCAATGGCTAAAATTCAGTTACCTTCTATTGAAATTATTGAATCCGTTAATGATTTTTGGTCCGCATGGTATCTCTTACTGACAACACATACCAAAAATGGCCAAGTCTTCACAGATACACTAGCAAATAAAGGGTACTTTGTTTCATTTTATAAAGATGCGAAACCTTTATTTTTCAATGGAAAAGCGCAACCTGTTTTTGATACAACTAAACTGATTCGTGAAGTCGTCTACGTTGAAGCCCCATTAGATACTGACCAAGATGGTCAACGTGATTTATTAAAAACAGAAATTTTAAGACCACTAGTTACATCCGGACTAAAAGTACCTATTCTTTATACAGCAAGTCCTTACAATCAAGGCACAAATGATGATTCTGAATTAATGCGCAACGTTGATATCCCGCTTACCGAAAAACCAGTTACTGAATTAACTGAATCTGATATCACCTATAACTATCAGAAATCCAACTTACCCGAACCACGATCAATCCTCTCAGAATCAACAGAAACTGAGCAAACCTTTAGCCGTGAATCTTCGTATACATTCAACGATTACATGCTAGCTAGAGGATTTGCAATCGTCTATGCAGCTGGTATTGGTACTCGAGAATCAGATGGTATTCGTACTTGTGGGAGTGTTGAAGAAACGGTATCAACCGTCGCCATTATTGAATGGCTAACGGGACATCGGCAAGCATTCACAAATAAACTCGATAATCGATCAATTAAAGCCACTTGGAGTAATGGTAACGTTGCTATGACTGGTAAATCTTACCTTGGTACGCTTGCTACTGCAGCTGCAACAACTGGTGTATCCGGCTTAAAAACAATCATTTCTGAAGCCGCTATTTCAAGTTGGTATGATTATTATCGTGAAAATGGACTAGTCGTCGCGCCTGAAGCTTGCCAAGGTGAAGATGCAGATGTTTTAGCTGCGCTTTGTTTAAGTCGCCAAAAAGATGCCGCCGACTACGCTAATATTCAAGACTACTTTGACAAAGTTATGAATCGATTATCTATAGGACAAGACCGTGCATCTGGTAATTACAATAAATTTTGGGATGAACGTAATTATTTAAACCAAACTAAAAATATCAAAGCAAATATTGTTATGGTCCATGGTTTAAATGATTGGAACGTCAAACCTCGCCAAGTTGAACAACTTTGGCAAGCATTACGTCCTTTACCTATTGTTAAAAAATTATTCTTACACCAAGGTAAACATATCTATATCAATAACTTTCGCTCATTAGATTTCACTGATATGATGAATTTATGGTTATCAAATCAACTTTATAATATCGAAAATGGTGCTGAGACACTTATTCCCAATGTCACCATACAAGATAACCTAGAAGCTGAAACGTGGCACACTTATGATGATTGGGCAGACCCGGATTCTCCTACCCAATCCTATCATTTCCAACAAAATAAATTAACACAATCAGTCACATCAGATGCTCACCAATTTGCTACTTTCAAAGATAACTTACCAACTGACCTTTTTAACAACTACGTCAGAGATAATCATCTTTGGAATCAAGCTTTAGTTTCAACTAAAGAAACAGAAATGGCTAAAAATAGAATCCAATTAATCTCAGAACCATTAACAGAACCGCTGTTTATTTCCGGTTCTGCTCACATAAAATTGTCTGTTGCAGCACTACAAACAAAAGGGCTCATTAGTTGCATGCTTATCGATTATGGTGAAGAAAATAGACTCACCCCCGTGCCATCCATTCTCAAACGAAAATCTTTAGATATGGGATTTCATTGGCGTGAAGATGATTTGGTTGAATTTACTAAAAATCCCACAAAAACTCCTTGGAAAATGATTTCCAAAGGTCATATCAATTTACAAAATAGGACAAATCGTTATCAAAATGATTCTGTCCTTCCAGGAACTTTCAACACAGTAGATTTTGATTTACAACCAACTGCCTATCACATTAAGGAAGGTCATCAGATTGAATTAATCATTTACGCAACAGATTTTGGGATGACTTTACGAAATAACGATTCAGATAGTTATACTATTAACTTAGCTAATTCGCGTCTTAAAATTCCTTATCAATCTGTTAGTACAGTATCATTATTCTAAATAAAAAAGAAAATCATCAAAAAAATTATTGATGATTTTCTTTTTTTATTTATCAATATCTACGTATTAAGTAATGAGACAATTCGCACACAAAAATAACTTTAATAAATCCAACAATCAAAAATGGTAAAATACCTATTAAAAATGCTTGTTGCATCGAGGTTTGTTGGTAAACCATTAACCAGATTGCTCCTAAAACTAATTGCACACTAGCACCTAATAAATTCCCCATGTACAACTGCCAACGACCATTACCATACCATTTTAAAAACAGCCCCGTTAAGATAATATAGGCTAAAAAACCAAATAAATAACCACCTGTTGGTCCAATTAAAGAAAAAAGTCCCGAATGAAATCCAGCAAAAACTGGGATTCCTATTAATCCTAATAGGAGATAAATGCCCACCGCTTTTAATCCTTCTTGAACCGGTCTCAAACTCGATAATAATCCGATAAAAATGGTTTGTAACGTTAACGGGATTGGCCCCAATGGAATGGTTAACTGGGATAAAACACCCAAAACGGCTGCTAACTCTGCTGCTATAATTAATTGTTTTAACTGTTTATTTTGTCCCATTTGTTAAGCCTTCCACATTCACCTTTGTAATTTCACCAGCCATATAAGTCGTTATTTGCCCATTTTTATCTCTCAATACCAACTGTCCATCATCTTTAATTGTTTCAACTGTACCAATAATTTCTTGATGACCACTTTTTAAAGTAACTGTCTGTCCAATAACTAGTGACCGTTTACGATAATCATTCATGAAGTCACCATTTTGGTAATTCTGATAGATTTGGATAAATTGATTGGTAATTTCAGCAATCAACTCATTCCGTGTGACATTATTCGATTCATCAATTAATGAACCCACTTTATCTTGTAACTCTGGAGATAATTTTTTAAGGTCTGTTTTAAAATCTAGCCCAATCCCTATAACTAAGCTTGTCACTTGCTGCGTTTCAAAATCTGTGACAGCCTCCGTTAAAATCCCGCAGACTTTTTTATTTTGATAATAAATATCATTCACCCACTTTATTTGTGGTTGAATTTTCAATTTATTTTCTAAAGCATAACTAACCGCCATGGCAGTTGCTGTCGTTAGCTGACCAACATCTTTGATAGGTTGATCAATTCTCAATAAATAACTGATATAAATCCCAGTCTCTTCTGGTGATTCAAATGTTCGACCAAATCGACCATATCCTGCTGTTTGACTATTGGCCACTATTAACAGTGGACCCTGTATATCGGGCTGGCTTGAACGCTCTTTCGCCAATACATTGGTAGATGTCACTTCATCAAATAATTCAATTTGCATCATGTCAGTTGTTAAATAAGATTGAATTAGTTGTGCGTTCAACTGATTACCATCATTTAGACTATATCCTTTTTGTGGAATCGTCTTAATGTCAAAACCCTGCTCTTGTAAACTCTTAATAGCCATCCAAATAGCAGTTCTCGAAACGCCAAGTTTTTCAGCCAATAGTTCTCCCGAAATAATAGTATCTTGTTGTCCAGCTAATATTTTTAGAATACTGTCTTTAGTTTTCATTTTACACCGTTAACCTTTTAATTTTATTAGTTAACATAACTTTAAGCTAACTCACTAAAATATGCAACTAACACTCTTAAAAAAATACCATCCTCACTTTCATTCTGGTAAATAATCATAAAAGTGCTATGATTAATCTATTCTTAAGAAATTAGGTGGATTAATATGGCATACGGAACGAAAATTATTACGTTAGATAATGGTTATCATCTCTGGACTCATACTGAAGGACAAGGTGATATCCAACTACTTTGTCTACATGGTGGGCCTGGTGGTACACATGAATATTACGAAAATTTTGCTGAAAAATTAGCACCTCTTGGCGTTCAGGTTTCAATGTATGACCAACTCGGTTCATGGTATTCTGATCAACCAGATTTTACTAAACAAGAAAATGTTGATAAATTTCTTAATATTGATTACTTCATTGATGAAGTTGAAGAAGTCCGTATTAAATTAGGTTTAGATAACTTCTACCTAATTGGTCAATCATGGGGTGGTGCTCTTGTTCAAGAATACGCCTTAAAATATGGTGACCATTTAAAAGGTGCTATTATCTCAAGTATGACTGATGATATTAACGAATATTTAGCAAACGTTAATGCTATTCGTGCTAAAGAATTGGATGCTGATGCGCTTGCCTACATGCAAGAATGTGAAAAAAATAACGATCTTGATAATGACCGTTACCAAGGTTATGTCGATATTTTAAATGACGGCTATGTTGATCGTAAAAAGCCAGCCCAAATTTCTCATTTAGTAAGCACAATGGCTGAACCCGTTTATAATTACTTCCAAGGTAACAATGAATTCGTTGTGACTGGTAAATTAAAAGACTGGTCTACTCGTGACCGCATTAAAAATATTACTGTCCCAACATTAATCACATTTGGCGAACATGAAACAATGCCTTTAGCAACAGCTAAAAGAATGTCAGAAACAATTCCACATGCTCGTCTTGAAACAACTCCTGAGGGTGGTCATCATCATATGATCGATAACGCTCCTGTTTACTTTGATCATTTAAGTACCTTCTTATCAGATGTTGAAAACGACAATTTTAAAGATTAAATTAAAAAATACCACCATTGATAACTACTATCAACGGTGGTATTTTTTTATCTCTTAATCGTGTAACATCATTGCATTAATTGCAACAACAATTGTACTTAACGACATCACAACTGCACCCACTAATGGACTTAAAATAAAGCCAATTGGTGCTAAAACGCCGGCAGCCAATGGTAATGCAATAATATTATAACCTGCACCCCACCAAAGATTTTGAATCATTTTCAATCTTGTGTTTCGACTTAATTTCAAAAATTTTATGATATCCATCGGATTACTTTTAACTAATATAACGTCTGCAGAGTCGACAGCAACATCCGTACCTGAACCAATTGCCATCCCTATTGTTGCACTTGCTAAACTAGGCGCATCATTAATACCGTCACCAACCATGATAACGTTATGTCCTTCGCCCTCTAACTGACTAACAATTTTAGCCTTATCTTCAGGCATTAAGTTAGCACGAACATCTACAATACCTAGTTTTGCACCAACTTTATCAGCAGCTTGTTGATTATCACCAGTTAACATAATCACTTTGATATTCATTTTTTCTAATTTTTCGACTAAACCAAATGATTCTGGTTTAATTTGATCCCCTTGAGCAACATACCCAATCACTTTTTCATTTTGAATTAAATAACTAATTGAATCTCCTTCGTTGTCAGAAGCCATTTCATCCGTTAATAACTGTTGTTTATTAACATAAGCTTCAGAAACAATTTTGAATGCATCATCGTTAATATGTCCTTCTAATCCAACACCATTAATTTGTTGTGTTTCACTTGCAGTTGGAATCTCAATTTTTAAATCTTCTGCTTTTTGAATGATTCCTTTACCCAAAGGATGTGTCGATCCACGTTCTAACGACGCCATCAATCCGATAATTTCTGATTCAGAAAACTGATCAGTAAATGTTTTATATCCGGTTACCACGAAATGACCTTCAGTTAAAGTTCCTGTTTTATCAACAAGTAATGTGTCAATTGTGTGTGCAACTTCTAGCGCATTTCTATTTTTGATTAATAAGCCATTTTTAGCTGATAAAGAAGTACTTCTCGCAACAACTAATGGAATGGCTAAACCTAAAGCATGTGGACAAGCAATCACTAGAACAGTTACAAGAATTGATAATGCCTGACTAAATGTCCCTGTAATTAACCATACAATGAATGCTAAAATACCAACAGTCATGGCAGCATAAAATAAATATCCCGCAACTTTATCAGCTAACGTTTCCGTATCTGATTTTTCTGACTGCGCTTTTGTGACTAATTTAACAACTTGAGCTAAGTAACCTGTTTCACCAGTTCCCGTTACAGTCATTTGGATTTCTCCATTACCATTAACTGATCCACCAACGACTTCATCATCTACTACTTTTTCAACTTGTTTCGATTCACCAGTTATCATAGCTTCATCGACGCTTGTTTTACCAGAAATAATTGTTCCATCAGCTGGAATCGTTTCATTTCCTTTAACTAACAGAATATCTCCAACATGAACATTTGT
Source organism: Dellaglioa sp. CoH-57-MRSF-20 (assembly GCF_056781955.1). The sequence continues at coordinate 262,353 of NZ_JBXAXV010000001.1, read as the reverse complement.
TAAATCAACATCTTCAATTTTTTTATTTTCTCTAACGATATGTGCTTGTTTAGGTAAGAGTTGTGCTAATTTTTGAACAGCATCTCCTGCTGACATAACAGCGTTCATTTCAATCCAATGACCTAACAACATAATGACAATTAACGTTGCTAACTCCCAGAAGAAATCCATAACATGATGACTTGGATCTACAAGATTATTCATCACAACAGCATATAAGCTATACAAGTATGCCACACTAATACCCATTGCGATTAAGGTCATCATTGCTGGCTTTTTATCTGCAAGCTCCATCTTTGCACTATCTAAAAATGTTTTACCGCCATAGAAAAATAATCCAGTACCAATAAGTGCTACAACCCAATCAGATCCAGGGAAAGTAAACTGTAAGGGTAAGTTAATCCCCATCATAGGTGTCATTAAAACAATAGGAATTGCTAAAACTAAAGAAATCCAGAATTTCAATTTTAGATTTCCCATATGCATCATGTGCCCACCCATGTTCATTTGATCGTGGTCCATTCCTTCCATATCCATGTGATCCATACTCATGTGGTCCATATTTTTCATATCCTTATGATTCATATTCATGTGATCCATTTCTTTCATATCTTTGTGATCCATTTATACCGCCTCCATTAATTTATATTTTTAGTTTACACTTGTAAACTTAGATAGTCAAATAATTTATCTGTTACAAAAAAAATGTCAAAGAGATAAATATCCCTTTGACATTTTTATATAATCACATAAACATTTTAGTTAATTTACAATTCTATGCATCTTTACCAATTGTTTTACGACGGTTAACTTCTTTTTCAGCAAGTACATCGGAATCTTTAAATCCAAAGACCCAAGTACAACCAAATGCTACGATTATTGTAACAATTGATGCAATCCAAAAGTTAATTTCGTTACTCATTCCTCCACCAAACTTTAAAGGTGTAAAGAATGAAGGGAATCCGATTAATGAACCAGTAAATCCGTACATATTAACGTTTAATAGTCCGGCTACTAATCCACCAACTGCACCACCAATATTAGCTGCTAAGAAGACACGCCCATATTTTAAGGTAATCCCATAAATAGCTGGTTCTGTAATACCACTGAATGCTGCAATAACTGCACCACCAGATAATTCTTTAATGTTAGCCATTTTTGATTTAATCATAACTGCCATTACAGCAGCACCTTGAGCTACCATTGTAATTGAAACAATTGCATTTAAGTAGCTGTAGCCTTTTGAAGCAATATCGTTTGCGATTAAAGGAACAACTGCCCAATGTAAACCAAAGATAACTAAACATTGATATAATCCACCAATAACAAAACCTGCAATTGGGTAGTTTGCTGTTAAAATTGTGTTTAAAATAATAGAAATACCTGTACTAATTAACGTAATAATAGGTCCAACAATAATGATAATAGCGGCCGAAACGATCATAACTTCTAACAATGGTACAAAAATCATTCGTAAAACTTGTGGAATAACTTTTTTGAGTCCTTTTTCAACATAATGTGCTAACCATGCTCCAGCAATAATTGGGAAAATACTGTAAGTATAGTTAACCATATGAATTGGAATCCCAAATAAGTTAGTATTTAATGACATCCCCAAAAGTTGTCCAAACACTTTTGTTCCTGTTGCAATACCAAAAAGTGAAGGATATACCAAGACACCACCAACAATAGCCATAATAATTGGATCAGATTTTAACTTCTGTGCAGCTGTGAATCCAACAATAATAGGTAAGAAATAGAATGCTGAATCTCCCATGGCTGATAAGAAAATGTAAGTCTGTGATGTGGCTTCTGTCCAACGAAAATCGACAGCCATTTGAAGTAATCCTTTTAAAATACCACTAGCAGCCAATAATCCAATTACTGGCATCATAGAACCTGTGATAACACCAATCAAAGTATTAAATCCAGCATTCAATTTTCCACGGAATGTTGTTGGTTTTTCCTCAGCTGGTGCATCATCGGCAGCATCGACCTCGCCACCTGCGTATGATGTTCCTAATTGTGCAATAACTGCATCATAGACATCAGTAACAGCTGGTCCAATAACAACTTGATATTGTCCAACAGCATGACGAACATCAATTACACCTGTTAAATTTTTAATCACTTCATCGTCTGCTTTACTTTCATCAACTAAGTAAAATCGTAACCGCGTAATACAATGGATTAAACTCTTAATATTCTCTTTACCACCGACTTGTTTGATAATGTCTGTAGCTAATTGTGTGTAATCTTTTGCCATAACTATTCCTCCCCTTTTGCAGTACCAGATCCCACTTCCGTGCCACCTTCAAAAGGTTGTGGTTCCGATAATGTTAATTTGTCTAATTTATCTTGTGTATTTGTAATTACTACCATTAAAACATTGTCTAATTGTGCTTCAGAAACTTGTGTTAAATCCATAGTCCCAAGTAATTCACCACCATGAACACGAGCACCTTTTTTAATATTAATATCAAATGGTGCACCTTTTAAATCAACCGTATCAACACCCATGTGTAATAAAATTTCAAGTCCATTATCCATCGTGAATCCGATAGCATGTTTTGTTGATGCAACCAATGTTATAGTTCCAGATACTGGACTATAAATTTCCCCTGCGGTTGGTTTAAATCCGAAGCCATCACCCATTAATTTTTGAGCAAAAACAGAATCGCTCACATTTTCTAAATCAATTAACTCCCCAGTTGCTGGTGCGTAAAACTTATCATCATTTACCTTTTGTTTTCTTTTAAAAATCGACATTGTTCTCTCCCCCATTTTTTTTAATTTATTTAACTAGATTCGCTTACAGCGATTAAGCGTTTTCAAGTTATCCTTATAATAAACCTGTCTATACAGGATGTCAACGCTTTCTTTTCTTTTAAATTAACATTTATATATACTTGTATAGACTAGAATGTTTATGTTAAAATAACCTTATCATTGGAGGTGACTATTATGACGAACCAAAATAAACATTTAGGTATTTATCAAGATCTTGTCACTAAAATCACACATAATATTTACGCATCAGGAACATTCCTACCTAGTGAAATTCAATTGAGCCATTTATACGGTACTTCTCGCGAAACAATTCGAAAGGCTCTCCAAAATTTACTAACCAATGGCTATATTCAAAAAATTCGAGGCAAAGGATCGCTTGTTTTAGATATTCAACGATTCGCTTTTCCCGTCTCAGGTATTACTTCATATGAGGAACTGAATAAGTCTCTTCAAATGAATTCGGAAACACAAGTTAGACAGTTACTTGTCACAACTATTCCTATAGAGAGTTTTGCACCTAAGTCTGTTGTTGGCGATAAAGCGACATTTATTGAACGTCTACGACTTGTTAAAAATGAACCCAGTGTTATTGATCGTGACTACATACTTTCAGATATCGTACCTGAGATACCTTTAGCAGTTGCCCAAAATTCGCTTTATGATTATTTTGAAAATAAATTAGGCTTAGAAATCAGTTATGCTATTAAAAAAATTACAGTTGAACCAGCAGATACAACTATCCAAAAATTATTAAACATTCCAAAAACAGAATCTGTTGTTGTCATAAGAAGTGAAACCTATTTACAAGATAGTCGTTTATTTCAGATTACCGAAGCTATTCACCGCTCAGATCGTTTTAGTTTTGTTGATTTTGCACGACGGACGAAGAAAATATAACTAATAGGAGAATAACGATGACATTTGAAGATAAAATTATTTATCAAATTTACCCAAAATCATTTTATGATAGTAACAATGATGGCCTGGGCGATTTACAAGGGATTATCGCTAAAATACCTTATTTAAAACAACTCAATATTGATATGATTTGGTTTAATCCTTTTTTCATATCACCACAAAATGATAATGGCTATGATATCTCAGATTATTATCATATTGATCCTAAGTTTGGTACTATGGCTGATTTTGATGAACTTGTTACCAAGCTAAAATCTGTAGGCATCGATGTCATGATGGATATGGTTTTTAACCATACATCAACTGAACATGAATGGTTCCAAAAAGCGCTAAAAGGTGATCCAAAATATATGGCTTACTATTATATTCGTGGAGCAAAACCAGATAGCTCGCTTCCAACTAATTGGGATTCTAAATTTGGTGGTCCTGCATGGGAAGCTTTCGGAAATACGGGTAAGTACTACCTTCATCTCTACGACCCAACTCAAGCAGACTTAGATTGGCATAATCCAGCAGTTCGAAAAGAAATGGCCAAGATTGTTAATTTTTGGCGCAACAAAGGTGTTAAAGGTTTCCGATTCGACGTTATCAATGTCATCGGTAAAGATGTCAATTTACTTGATGCACCTTATGGTACTGATAGTAGACTTATGTATACAGATAAAAAAATAGTTCATCAATATCTACAAGAACTTAACGAATCTAGTTTTGGTCAAGACCCTGATGCTGTGACCGTTGGTGAAATGTCTTCTACTTCAATCGATAATTGTATTGAATACACGTTAGGCAAAAACAACGAGTTATCAATGGTCTTTACCTTCCACCATTTAAAAGTTGACTATACCCATGGAAATAAATGGACGACGATGCCTTTTGACTTTATGAGTTTAAAAAACATTCTAAATGATTGGCAATTAGGTATGACAGCTGGTCATGGTTGGAACGCTTTATTTTGGAATAATCATGATCAGCCTCGTGCTATTAATCGTTTTGGTGATCCCGTCCATTTTCGTGAAAAATCTGCCGAAATGCTAGCGACAACTATTCATTTATTACGTGGAACGCCTTTTATTTATATGGGAGAAGAAATTGGGATGAGCGATCCTCAATATCAGCATTTATCTGATTATAATGATATTGAAACCAAAAACATTTACCCAACATTATTAGCGAAAGGACTCAGTGAAACTGAAGCCTTAGACATTATTCAAGCAAAATCTCGTGATAATAGTCGTACTCCCATGCAATGGAATAACTCTGAGTATGCAGGGTTCTCAGCTGAAAAACCATGGTTGATGCCAATGAATCAGTCTATCGTCAACGTTCAAAATGAATTAGTACGCGGCGAAATATTTAATTACTATCAACAACTAATTAAATTACGTAAGACTCTGCCAATTGTCTCTGTTGGTGATTATCAACCTCTTTTAATGGACGATACTCAAGTTTTTGCTTACCAAAGAATACTAAAAAATCAACGTTTAATTGTTTTAAATAATTTCTATGGTACAACGACAACGATTACTTTACCTGCATTTACCGGGGAAATATCAACTGTCATCAATAATTATCCAACCGATATCAAATTAGAAACAGCTATGACGTTAGCTCCATATCAGTCAGTTGCCTTTTTGATTGACTAACTAAAATAAAGCAGCCTTGCAATTTTAAATTGTAAGGCTGCTTTATTTAGAACTTATTAAGATTAATCAAAGTAGATTTTAAAAGGACTAACTGGAATATGGTTTTCGTTCCATAAGCCGGCAGAAGTTACATTTGCATATGCATACTGTAAGCCAATTGATTCTTCTTCTAATCGAATCTTGATATCATTTGTACCTAAATCAATCACTGCAGGTTTTAAAACATCCCCTGGCATGATCCATTTTAAATCAATATCATTTGTTGTTTCAAGTTGTTCACAATTTGAAAAGTTAAGACGCATTTGTTTTACATCAGCTGAAATTTCAGATAATTGTGGACTTGTTTGCATTTCATCGAATTTACCAAAATTAGAATATAATTCGATTACACGATAACCTAATTGTCTTTTACTACTTGGATGAATCTCGTTAGCTGAATCTTCATCCATAGCTGTAACTAAGTAAACCCGATTTTCTGTTGCTGCAAACTTTTGTTGTGCATCGCGAATTTCAGCCCATGAATTAGCTATCTTATGATTATATTGTGGTAACTGAATAATATAAGTTGGTAATTTATTTTGTTTAAGCGTTTTGCGCCATTCACGGATTAATTTTTTCAAAAGTAACCCATAATGTTTTGTATCTATTCCTGCATCTCGTTCACCTTGATACCAAGTTAACAATTTAAATCGGTAAGGACCCACTTGTGATAACATCGTATCGTATAAATTATCGGATTCTTCTAAACTTGGAATTTTAGTATCAACATAAGCTGCTTTTAAAGTCTCGTTATTTATTAGTGTACTTTCTGATACCCAACTTGCAGCTGAAGTCCCATTTTTAGCACATAATACAAGGCCAATTGGTGTGTATTCATCATATTGACGAACCTTCTTAGCCATATAATAGCCTAATGCTGTAACGTTACCAATATTTTCTTCATCAACAATTTGCCATGGATTTTCTTCTGTTGATTGCTTTTCAGGTATATTGATAAAACGTAAATTCATCATTGGCATTGTTTTATTATGATCAAATTCATCATCTTTAGCCATTTTGAAGTTAGCATTTGATTGTCCAGCAATCAAGAATACATCTCCAAATTGTACGTCGCGTAAAATTATTTTATCTGTTCCTGATTTAACTAGAACGGTCACAATTGTAGGTGCTAAAAATGAGATACTTTCAATTAAAAAGTATCCTGTATCATCAGCAATTCCTGTTTCAATTGTATCTTCGCTACCGCCCATTGAAATCGTTACAGTTACTTCTTGATTGGGTTCTGCATAACCAAAAAAACGTGTTGTCTGATCTTGTTGCATAACCATATGATTAGTAAATAGTGGTGCTAATCGCAATGTTGTTGCCACTGTTAAACCCTTCTTTCTAGTCGCTGTCCATTAAGTATCCTTTACAATTATAACATAAGATAAGCCTCTATCGACTTTTTATCAAATGGATTAGTCAGCTACTTTGACTATTATTTAGTTGTTTGTCCTAGCTATTTTGAATAATAGTTGCTAGAATAAAGACAGTCAAAACAGTGTAAAATCGCCGGGTTTTACAAAAATAATAGTTATCACATCCAAGAGGCCATTTTTTAATGAAGGATGTTGGTACCTATTTTTTATTGTCCATTATTATAAGATTATAAAAAATAGGTACCGATAAGGAGCTCAAAATGAATAATCAAACGGTTTCTATCCGTCGTGAACTTTCAGGTTACGTCACACGGAACGTTTTAAGTACTTTAGGTTTATCTGTGTATCTTCTGGCAGATACATATTTCATTGCTAATGCGGTTGGAACAACTGGTTTAGCGGCTTTAAATATTGTATTACCCCTCTTTAATTTATTAAATGGCGTCGGGTTGTTACTCGGAATTGGTGGTGCAACTTTATTTTCTATTTTAAAGATTAAGGATCAAAAAGCGAGTCAAAAAATTTTCACACAGGTTTTAATTGTTGGGATTATTTTCGGCCTAGCTTTCTCAGTCTTAGGCTTTTTATTCATGAAACCTTTACTCTATTTTTTAGGTGCAAACGCAGGAACTTACAAATTAGCTGCTGAATACCTAACTTATATTTTGCTAGCTGCACCATTCTTTGCTTGTAATTATCTCGTTTTAAGTTTCATTCGAAACGATAATAATCCACATTTATCGATGGTTGCCATGTTAGTATCTAGTTTATTCAATATCATTTTTGATTATATTTTTATGTACCCATTACATCTTGGTATGGGTGGTGCTGCAATGGCAACTGCTGTTTCTCCAATTGTTGCTTTAGCTATATTAACCTTCCATCGTAAAAAGGAAGGACGTCTTTTAACGCTCCAACGAACGTCTATTCACTTTAAGACAATAAAAAAAGTTGTTCAATTCGGGTTCCCTGTCTTTCTAACTGAAATGAGTACAGGTGTCAGCATTTTTGCTTTCAACCTTGTCATTTTAAGTTTAGCGGGAAATACAGCTGTCGCAGCCTATGGAATTATCGCAAACATCGTCTTAGTCGCTTTATCACTTTTTAATGGTGTTGCCCAAGGAATTCAGCCTTTACTCAGTCGAGAATTTGGAATTCGGAATTGGCCAGAAGTTAAGCAAATATTACGTTTTGGGTTAATTGTTAGTTTTATTATTGGCACAATTTTATACCTTACATTGACCTTTGAAAAAGATCCTATTATTGCATTATTCAATAATAGTAACAACCAAGAGTTAATCCATTATGCTGAAATAGGCATTCCAATCTACTTCTTAAGCTTATTTGGATCATCCCTTAATGTTGTGTTTAGCATGTTTTTCTCAGCGATTGGCGAACCCAAACATGCACTTATTCTAGCTATCTTGCGCGGTTATGTCTTACTACTAGGCTTATTATTTATTTTTGCCCACTTCTTCAACTTAACTGGTGTTTGGGTTGCTTTACCCGTCACAGAATTAATCATTGTCGTCATCAGTACTGTATTCCTATTCAGTTTCTTTAATAAACAAATTAAAAAACAATAAAAAGAAGGTTTCTTATTTTATGAAAGTTAAACGTTTTGAAGCAATCACAATTCCCGTAACTGATGTCCAAAGAAGTTTACGTTTTTATCATGAAGTTTTTGATATGACTATGATTGAAAATAGTGAGTTACCTACTGTTCATTTTGGCCATCAAAAAATTATTTTTGAGCCATCAACTAATGTTATTCCAATGACACTTAGTTTCGTCGTTAGTGATTCAATGACCGCTATGGAAAATCACTTGAAAAATTATTTTGTGACTATTATCTCTGGCCCGATTGAAAAGCAAGATGTTAAAAATGCACAATCGATTACAATTTCAGATCCAGATCAGCATATAATCGAATTAATTAGTTATCAGAAATAGATTTACTAAGCTAACATCTAAGCGATGTTAGCTTTTTTACTACTATTAGGTTTTTAAATCTATATGCTTAGATTCTCTAAAATACTTTTCTTTATTCCCACAGCTAAACATGGTAATCTGAAAATGAGTTATATCAGAAAGGCGGTCCTACTATGCAACCTATTATTGATTTACAAGATATTTCACTAGAACTTAGTAACCAATCAATCTTGAACCACATCTCTTTTCAAGTAAACCCTGGAGACTTTTTAACAATCACCGGTCCATCTGGAAGCGGTAAAAGTACCGTTTTGAAATTAATCGCTGGTTTAATTTCAAGAACATCTGGTGATATTAAGTTCAATGAAAAATCAATTGACAGTTATGACCCAATCGAATATCGTCGGATTGTTTCTTATTGCTTCCAAACCCCCGTTTTATTCGGCGAAACCGTTAAAGACAATCTGGAGTTTCCTTATATCGTTCGTAAGCAAGACTTCGATGAATCTCGTGCCATTTCTGAATTAGAATCCGTAGGCTTACCCAGCAGTTATCTTCAGAAATCAATAAATGAACTATCTGGTGGCGAGAAGCAACGTGTTGCCTTAATTCGTAATTTAATCTTTTTACCCAAAATCTTACTGCTTGATGAAATCACAAGTGCTTTAGATTCAGAAAGTAAAAACATTATACACGCATTAATTAATCGTTTAAATGACTCAAATAAAATCACTATTATCGCTGTTACTCATGATGATAATGAAATAAAACTGGCTGATCAATTAATTAATATCGAGGCCGGAAAAATAACGGAGGTTAGACATGCATAATTTAGCCGTTAATAATCTTTCTCTCGTTTTCGCTTTTTCATTAGTACTTGTCTCACTAGGAATTGTATATAAAGAAAAATTAGGCCTAGCAAAAGATATTATTTATAGTGTCATTCGTGCAATTATCCAATTAGTCATCGTCGGATACATTTTAAAGTACGTCTTTAATATTAATAATATTATTCTAACTTTAGTTATGATGTTCATTGTTTTCTTTAACGCTGCGTATAGTGCACATAAAAAAAGCGCAGGAATTCCACATAGTTTTCGTATTTCGTTCATTGCCATTTTTTGTAGTACGTCCGTTACACTTGGCCTTTTACTACTAGCTGGAACGCTTAAATTTATTCCTTCACAAATTATTCCAATTACTGGTATGATTGCTAGTAATTCAATGGTTGCGATTGGTCTTTGTTACCGTAACCTTAACAGTAATTTCCGTGATCAACGCCAACAGATTTTAGAAAAACTAGCACTCGGTGCAGATCTCAAACAAGCAGCATACCCTATTATCCGTGAAAGTATCAAAACAGGGATGTCGCCTACTATTGATTCAGCTAAAACGGTTGGTATCGTTAGTTTACCTGGAATGATGTCTGGGTTAATCTTCGCCGGTGTTGATCCTGTCTTTGCGATTAAATACCAAATCATGGTCACTTTCATGTTACTTTCAGCAACAAGTATCTCATCAATTAGTGTTTGTTATCTTTCATATAAACAATTTTTTAATGATAAGAAGCAACTACGATAAATTAAATATCAATCAACTAAAATAGCCATATGTATAAGTTTTCCTTATACATATGGCTATTTCTTACTCTATAACTTGAAACTCACGGTCCTTCAATACATATTGCGTATCACACATTTTAGCAACATCTGGTTCATGCGTTACAATGATGACACATTTATCTTGTGATTTAGCTAAATCTTGAAGTAATTCAATAATTTCTTTCGTATTAACTTCATCCAAATTACCGGTCGGTTCATCAGCTACGACTAATCGTGCGTCACAACACATCGTTCTGACAACAGCGACTCGCTGTTGTTGCCCACCAGAAAGATGTTGAACGTTCTTCTTAGCCATATCCTCATCAATACCAACTTTTTTCAACATATCAAAGGCATATTGTTTATCACCAGCATGTGTTGCTCCGGTAATGTCCATCGCAGTCATTAAGTTTTCCAACGCTGACATATAAGTAAATAAATTATAGGATTGGAAGATAATCGAGACATCTTTATTTCGATAATGAGTTAATCCGATTTTATTGATTGCCTCACCTTCATATATAATTTCTCCAGATTTTGGTTTATCTAAACCAGCAATTAGTGAGAGAAATGTTGTTTTTCCTGAGCCACTACTACCGACAATTGCATATGATTTACTTCTTTCAAAAGTTAAATTAACCTTTTCAAATAAGGGGTTATCCTTATTTTCATACCAATACGCGACATCTTTAATTTCAATCATTTAATCACTCCTTTCTATTATTTATGAAATCAGAATTTTCTTGGGTTCAAGTCGTAAAATACCTAACGATGCTAACATAATCGAGATAAAGATAATTGCCAGACCCATACCACCTAATTCTGCCAAATCTTTGATACTTACAGTTGTGCTTAGATTCTTTAATTTCTCAGATTTAGTTGTCGCTGACTGCCCTGGTATACCACTTGGATCTGTTCCACCAAATTGTCCACCTTTAGTACCACTTGGCGCACCGCCTCCACCTTGCATATCATTTGAAGTTGTAGCTGTTGTAGATGTCGTTGTTTGTTGGCTTATCAATTGATCACCTACTGCATTACCAACGAATTTCCCACCAATTCCGGCAACAACTAATGACACGAGTAGAACCATAAACATTTCAACAAAGAATTGTGCAATAACTTTCCAACGTTTTTCACCTAATGATAGGAGGACACCAATTTCATAGCGACGTTCTCTAATCATTAAAATAACAATTAAGGCAAGAATGATAGTTCCTGCAACTGCGACTAATAGAACAATTTTTTGGGCAAAACTCTTAACATTATTCAATGGTGTCAGCATTGATTGATAAGTACTATCGTTTGTTGACATTGAAAATTTAGATGTGTTAATTAATTTCTTAGCTGCTTTTGTGAAAGTTTCTGACTTGGCTGGATCACTTAATGTATACACAACTGAATCGGCCGTATCTTTATACTTACTACCTTTTAAAGTATTCGCAAATGTGTAAGCTGTATAAATAGTATTTGATGGATCAGTAGCTCCTGGCCCACCCATACTTGTAGAACTAGTTGAACTAGCTTTATAAATACCGACAACTTCAACTTTATACTTCGTACCACCAGTTGATTTCATTGTAATTGTATTGCCCACAGAAATATGGTTAGTAGAAGCAAGTTCTGATTCAATCACAACGTTTTTAGTATTTAAATCACTCGAATTTAAACCACGACCTTTTGTAATTTTGGCACCACTAGTATTTAGTGCACTAGCCGTTGAACTTACACCGGAAATAGAAATATCACCCGTTGTTGCAGAAGTTGCCATTTTCTTGCCGCCCATCCCACCACTTTGACTTGAGGTCGATGTTGTTTTAATGGCATCAAATGAAGAAGCATTAGCTGTAGTTGAAGTGGTGATACTGTAACTCTTCACATTGCTTAATGCACCAACTTTTTTAGCTGTTGCGACTGTTACCCCAGCTAAGTTTAATGATGGTTTAGTGGTTTTTGAGCTTGAAGTTTTCATCTCGCTAAAAGCTTTATCTCGATTAGCTGATAATGTCACCGTTGCACCCGCACTCTTCTTCGCATCATTTGCCGCAGTTGTTGCTGCATTTTGAATAATTAATCCTGCTAAAACGAATAACATAATAGCTGACATAACTAATACAAGTAAAAAAGATCGTCCTTTTTTTGCTTTAAGATTTAATAAAGCACGTTTAAAAAAATTCATATTTATTACCTCCATATTCTCTTAAATTATTTGATAAGAATAAGCATAGCTAATAATTATGAATTATTTTTGAATATTATCAGAACATTTTCGTTTGTTATACAAAAAAAAGTTTTATTATGAATAATAATTCATAATAAAACCGTTTTCTTTATTTAATCTATTAGACTTTTCCAATCTCTCGACCAGATTAATCCTAAACATTTTTCACCTGTGTGAACACCGACAAGTGGTCCAATATAACCCGATTCAAATTTCATTTTAGGAAAACTAGTTCTCAAGTCTTGTCCCCATTCAGCTTGAAGTTCCGGATTATTCGCATCAATTAAATTAATTTGAACTGGATAATCAAGTGAACGTGTTGCTTCTGAGAATTGAGCTTTAATTTCAGAATAGGCATTTTTCATTTTGCGTTCTTTACCAATAGCAACGATTTTACCTTCTTTATCAAAAGTTAAAATCGGTTTAATTTTCAATATGTTTCCAACAAAACCTGAATGATTTGATAAACGACCGGTCCTCATTAAATGATTTAAATCATCAACAACAAAAAGAACCCGTGTTGTTTCTCTTAATTCGGCTAACTTTTCAAGTATTTCCATAACGTTTTTATCTTTATTAGCTAATGTGGCAGCCAATTGAACCATGTTACCCATCCCCGCGCAATCAATTTTCGAATCAAAAACATGCACATTGATGGCCGAAACAGATGATGCGAAAGCTTCAAGATTACCAACTAATCCACTAATACCTGATGATAAATGGATACAAATAACATCTGTATAGCCTTCAGCAGCAAGTGCCTTAAATTTTTCTTCCATTTCACCCATCGATACCTGGGAAGTTGTTGGTAAAACATCTTCTGTTTTTAATAATTGATAAAATTGAGTTGCCGTTAAATCGGCATTTTCATGATAGACATGATTTCCAAATAATACTGGGTTATTTACTACTTTAATATCTAATTGTTCAACAATCTCATCTGTAAGATAAGCTGAACTATCCGTTAATACAGCAATTTTCATTATTTCACATCCCTATTTTTACTATCCTATCACACATTATGCTCGAATACTTTAATTTAACTAACCATTTGGCGACCAATAACTAATCCTAACAGTGTCATCAAGCCACCAACAATATAACTAGCTAATAAATAAATCATGAATAACGATATTTTTTGGCTTTTAATTAATTTAACCAATTCAAAGTTATACGTTGAAAAGGTTGTAAAACCACCCATTGTTCCAGTACCAAGTAAGACTAACATCGGACTAGATAAATTAATTCCTGTTAAAAGACCTAAAATAAAACTACCTATCAGATTAATTAATAACGTTCCAACTGGAAATTGATCAGTTAGATATCGATTACTTAAATTTGTTATCCCATATCTTAACATAGCACCGATTGCAGCGCCAATCCCAACTAATAGTGTCATCATGAACGTTCACTCTCCATTCGCCAATCTCCAATCCGATTGCCTAATGAATAACCAAGTAATGTCATGGAAAGTCCACCTATAATCGTTACTAACACATAGATGAGTGCATAGCCCCATTGTTGCGTCTCTATTAACTTTACAGCTTCCAAACTATATGTTGAAAACGTTGTAAAAGCACCTATAAAACCTGTTTTTATCCCCAAAGTTAACCAATCTGGGACTTTTTCGGTTGTTTCAATATACTGAACTAAGAACGCCAAAATAAAGCACCCTACGACATTAATCATTAATGTCCCCAGTGGGAATCCATTTGGTTGAATAATCGTTAAACCAAGTAAGTACCGACTTATTCCACCAAAAAAAGCAAACAATGCAACAATTATATAATTCATTTTATGACCTTCTTATCAATTTTACATTTACTACTTCATTTTACCGAATTATCTAGTTAATACCAAATTAAAATGGACCACTAGAAATTATCTAGTGATCCATTTAGGCTAATCTTGGCTTAGTTTAAATTGACTCCATGGTTTCAAAAAATCGAGTAAGAATAATTCATCATCTATAATATGCCCAACAATATTTACACGACCATCATTTTTCATTTCTTTTAAAGCAATTTGTGTTTCACCTTTATATTGTCCATAACCTTCATTATCAATTAAGACGTCACCACGCTTAATTAATTTTGTATTATGTGCAGGAAATTCTTTATCTTTATACACAACCCGTGTCATTGTCGAACGTAAAAGATACGCTGAACGATCTCCGCGGTAACTATGAATATTATCAAATAATACTACTTTTTCAACCTCAGTAATATCATCTGCCGTTTCAATTTTAATCGTCGGATAATTGGCGTTGAATGCTTCTGATGCTGCTTTTAATTCATTTTCTGAAGCGTACGCGTTTGCGATAATCACATCATCAATTAAATCTGTCATCACCATATGTTTAACTTGTGTGGCAATATCTAAATGTCGATGATCCTCTAATGTACATAGTCCATCAGCAGTTGGCCAAGGTCCAAAAGTAGCTGACTTAGCATTAACAAAAGCTGCCGTATTTAAATTGTATTTTTTAAATTTCTCACTGCAAGCTACAAAAAAGTTATACTCTAATCCTGTGTATTCATGTGGATAAAAATTATGTGAACCTAATAAGTTCTCTCTTTTTGGTGAATAACTCATAATGTTATCCACATAGTTAGTCCCAGAACTCATATTTATTTCTATTTTTAAGTCATATGGATTGCGTGTCATTGCTGCTTCTTCTGCACCTGTAAATCCTAAATCTAATCGAACACCATATGCACCCATATCGTCAAAGAATTTTAAATCTTGATAACTAATATTTAGTTGTTCAAATAAATCAGGATTGATATCAACCATTACTTCCATACCAAGTTTATTTGCGTAAGCAACTGTCTTTTTAAATTCTGATAATACCTTATCTTTACCATCTGTCACTTGGAGTAAACTCGTAAAGACTCTTTTATACCCGTATTTACATGCCAAATCTAAATATGCTGTATCATCATTATAATTTGATCGTTCTGGATAAATTGAAATACCTAATTTTCCCATTATTATTCCTCCTAAATATTATTAAGGTCTATACCAATATTATAAAGGACATATAATGTAATTGAAAGCGCATTCCAAAAAAACTTTTGATTATTTTTAAATTTTTTCTTAATGTTAAGGTTATTTTAAGGTTCATGTTGTATATTGAACTTATCCCAAAACAACATAAATAACTAACCTTTATACTTTTTCATTTCTCCTCCAAAGTAATGAGAGAGAGAGCTAATTTATTAGCTCTACAACTTACTCCCTAGAGACTGCCTTCCCAGCAGTCTCTTTTTTGTTTCTAAATATTAAGAATCGTGCTAATATTTTAATCACGAAGGAGGTCTTAAGGATGCAAACCATTTATACGCTAATAACATTGATTTTTCTTAGTGTTATACCACTTCTTGTAGCTGCTTTTTTACTAACAGCTGTGAACAGTAATACAAAAAAACAATTATCATTAAATCAACAATTATACTTGGGTTCATTGGGTATTATTATCCATGAAGCAAGTCATGCTATAATGGCTTTTTTATTTGGATTTCACGCCATTGAAGTTAAATTAATTAAACGTCCACATCCCGAAATTGGTGATAACTCACTTGGATTCGTTCGTTATAGCTCACCTAAAAATATGCGTGGTAAAATTGGACAAGCAATGGCCGGTATTGCGCCCATCATTGGCTGTTCAATCGTAATTATTGGCCTTTTTATTCTACTGCTACCTCACTCTTTTAATCTACTATCAACAATGCTAGTTAACCAAGCATTTAATACTCAATCGTTATTTAACCTATTCACCTCGTTATTTCAATCTTGGTCATTAAGACTTATCCTGTGGTTGTTAATCACAACATCTATTACAATTGGTGGTTTTGATTTAAGCTCAGCAGATAGAAAAGGATTTGGTCTTGGATTCAGTTTATTAGCACTTTTAATCATTATCTTTTATTATTTCTTAACTCTATTTAATCACCAGACTTTAATGATGACTCTACTATCAAAATTTGCCTTATCTATTGGTCTAATTACTATTTTGATGCTGTTTTTATTACTTATTACAAATTGGCTGGTTAAAATCATCAAAAATAAATAAGACTATCTCATATTGAAATGGTCTTATTTATTAGTTGTATCGACTTATTTATTTCCACCACAATTTAACTAATGCTTGTGTACCGTCATTACCTAATCCATCTTCATCAACTAATTTTTCATATAGTACTTTAGCTTCTTTTGTTGCGGGTAGATTAATATTCATTTTTTCTGCTTCGTCTAATGCAATACGCAAATCTTTAAGAAAATGTTTTGCAAAGAATCCTGGTGTATAGTCATCACTTAAAACTCGGGGCGCATAATTGTCTAAACTCCAATTTGCTGCACTTCCCCCGCCAACTGTTTTAATGACACTTTCCAAGTCTAAGTTTGCTGCCTTAGCGTAAACTAACAGCTCAGTCATTCCGGTCATTGTTCCAGCAATCATAATTTGATTAGCCATTTTTACATGTTGGCCTGATCCATAACCACCAAACAAGGCAATTGTTGTTCCCATCTTTTCAAAAATAGGTTTCACTTGTTCATATACATCACTGTGTCCACCAACCATAATTGTTAGCTTCGCATTCTTTGCACCAATATCACCACCAGAAACAGGTGCATCTAACGCAAACAACTCATGAGTTTCCGCGTAATCACCAATTTTTTTCGCTAGTGTTGGTGTACTTGTTGTCATATCAACTACAATTGCGCCTTTTTTAGCACCAGCAAAAATACCATTTTCTTCAAAATATATTGCTTCTACATCTGCAGGAAAACCAACCATCGAGAAGATAATATCACTTTTAGCCGCAACCAATTGTGGCGAATCAGCCCATATTGCCCCTTGGCTAACTAAGTCATCTGTCTTTGATTTGGTTCGATTAAACACGGTTACTTCATAGTTCGCTTTCAATAAATAACTAACAATTGCTGAGCCCATAACGCCCGTTCCAATAAACCCAATTTTTTTCATAATAATCTCCTTTTATAATTTTCTTTAGTATGCACCTTTAAGGTTACGACTGCCATTAATAATAGTTAAGCCTAAAATAAAATCCCACTACAAAATTTGTAGTGGGATTTTATTTATACTGCTTTATTTTGAGCAACTTTTTCACTTAAATACTTTGAAAATTTACTCTTATCATGATAACCAACAACTTTTTCAATTGCTTTGCCATCTTTAAATAATAGAAAACTCGGAATACTCATGACATCATATTCCAATGCTGTTTCTTTATTTTCATCAATATTCAACTTTACAAATTGCATATCATCTTTGAATTCTTGTTCTAATTCATCAATAACAGGTTCCATCATACGACATGGACCACACCAAGGAGCCCATAAATCAACAATTGTTAATCCGGAATCTGTATGTTCCGCGAGCGTTTTATCTGTTACTTTTGTGACCATTTTATCGCCTTCGTTTCGTTATTTTTTATTCTGAATATTATACATATGAATTAAAGTCGTTAATATAATAGCCCCAAAAACAATTCCAGCAAAAAGTACTGCTGAAACTTCGATACCAATTTGAGGGATAGAAAGGAATAACTTCACCGCAATTAATGCGATTAGCAAGTAAGCCATTGATTCTAACTCCGGAACAACCTTCATCAACTTCATAATCAATGTCGCAATCCCACGCATGGCTAAAATTCCAAACATCCCACCGATTAAAACAATGACTGGATTTGTCGAAATTGCTAACGATGCTAAGACAGAATCAATTGAAAAAACAATATCCATCATCTCAATTGAAATAACAACTGACCAAAACAATGAGAATGGACCTTTTCGTCCATTACTTTTTTTCTCTGATTTAGGTTTTGGCGTTTTAATTTTTGAAAAGAAATAATGGGCTGATAGGTAAATAAGATACCCAGCGCCAATTACTTTAATTTCCCAGAAATCAATTAAAAATGTTCCAATTCCAATAATGATGAACCGGAAAATATATGCACCCCATAATCCGTAAAATAATGCTTTTTCTTGTTCTTTTTTACTTGGTAATTTTTGTGTTTGTGCAGCTAATACAATTGCGTTATCCACTGATAATAAGCATTCGATTACTGCTAATGATAGGATAATTATCCAATCACTACTTGATTCGACAACTGTTTTCCAATTGTTTAGATCAAAAAATGGTCCATATAAGTTTGCTAACATTTAATTCTCATACTTTCTTTCAATAATTTTTATAAATAACTGTAAATGATTATTATACAGCAATTACCAGATTATGCCATAACATATGAACAACAGTAACTGCCAGCTACATTTCTCGAATAGCAATCAATAATGACAGTTATGACACTTTATCTCGATTCATTAAAACAACATGTTGGTCTTGCTCATTTAACCGATCAACATGTTTTTCGCCCCAAACACACAATTTATTTAATATAGTACTCAAAGACTCACCATATTCAGTCAATTGATAATCTACTTTTGGTGGTACCTGTTCATAGATATGTCTAGAGATAATCCCATCGGCTTCCAATTCACGTAATTGTTGCGTTAACATTTTTTGGGTTATTTTCGGAATTGCACGTTTCAGCTCACTAGTTCTTCTTTTTCCACCACGTAAATGGCATAAAATAATTGTTTTCCATTTTCCGCCAATGACTTCTAAAGTCGCTTCAACACCAATATTATATGTTTTATCTTCCATTCTTCCTCCTATAGGCACTAAAAAGTTCCTATAGCACTTTTTAGTACGTTATTGTCTTATTGTTGCGTACACGTATAATCATAAATTGTAGCATTATTCCAACAAAAATCAAGGAGGCTTTACAAACTTATGGAAAAACCAAAAATATCACCATCCCTAACACTCTTAGCATTGGCTATTAGTGCTTTCGCAATCGGATCAACAGAATTTATTAGCGTTGGGCTCATCCCCTTATTAGTCAAAGATTTTGGTATTTCATTAAGTCAGGCAGGACTTAGCGTTTCATTATATGCATTCGGTGTCACAATAGGTGCACCCGTTCTAACTATTTTAACTGGCCAATTTGATCGAAAAAAATTACTCTTAAGTATCATGGCGTTATTTATCGTTGGTAATTTAGTTGCAGCATTTGCACCAACTTTTTCAATTTTATTAATTGGTCGAATTATTTCTGCATTGTCTCACGGTATATTCATGACAATCGCTTCCGTTATTGCGGCTGATGTTGTTGAACCTTCAAAACGTGCTAGTGCTATTTCAGTCATGTTTACTGGTTTAACCGTTGCAACTGTAACCGGTGTTCCTTTAGGTACATTTATTGGTCAACATACTAGTTGGCATGGATCATTTATTTTTATTAGTATCATTGGACTAATTGGTTTAATCGCCAACTTTTTCCTCGTACCAAATGGTTTACCAATTCCTGGAAAATCTGATGCGCATGGTTTTATCCGTGTCCTTAAGAACAAATATCTATTGATTACGTTATCATTAACCGCCTTAGGTTACGGTGGGACATTCGTTGTTTATACGTATATTACGCCACTCTTAGAAACTTCAATGGGTTACAGTGAAAGTGCTGTTGTTATCATTTTAATCGTCTACGGATTGATGGTTGCCCTTGGAAATACGATTGGCGGCCGTTTAGCAAACCATAATCCGCTCCAAGCATTATTAAAAATGTTTATCGGACTTGCAGTCGTCTTATTTATCCTTTTCTTTACTGCTAAAATGTCAATTCTAGGTTTATTAACCGTTATGGCCTTAGGACTATTCGCCTTTATGAATGTTCCAGGATTACAACTATACGTTGTTCAATTAGCTGAAAAATATACCCCTAAAGATATTACTTTAGCATCGTCGCTAAATATTTCTGCTTTCAATATTGGCATTACGTTAGGCTCTTTAATTGGTGGACAAGTTGTTTCTAATCTCGGATTAGGTATGACGCCACTTTTTGGGACAGTCATGGTTTTAATCGCCATCTTCATGACAATGTACTTAATTACACTCAATAAGAATGAGAAATAACAAAAAAACGGGTCACAACGAATATAAAATTCATTGTGACCCGTTTTTATTAGGCTCTCTTTGCACGTAACCCGATTCCCGTCCAACCACTAATGATTGAAAAGACAGGCGATAGTAAGCTAAAGAACGCAAATGGTAAGTAGTCTAGCGTTGGAACTCCCAACGTGCTTGCTGCAAACGCACCAGCTACACCCCAAGGGATTAAGTAATTAATCACTGTTCCGCCATCTTCAAGTGCACGACTTAAGGCTAAATTATCTAATTTTGATTTATCAAAAGCGGGTTTAAACGCTTTTCCAGGTAAAATAACTGATAAGTATTGTTCTCCAACAAATAAATTAACTCCAATTCCAGCAAAAATAGTTGCCGTAATTAATTTACCAGATGAATTTAAACGTTTAACTAAAGGTTCCATAACGACTTCAATAATATTGAAGTTCATTAGTAAGCCGCCTAACGTTAAAGTTAAAATTATTAATGACACGGTTCCCATCATACTTGAAACGCCACCTCGTGTTAACAGCATATCCACATTTGCATCTCCAGTTTTAGAAACAAATCCTGACTGAATCAACGCCGCAACATCTTGTAAACTCGTAAATGGTTTTTGAATAAATAACATAACTAACGATACACCAATATTGATAAATAACGTTGGAATAGCTGGAATTTTTAACCAGGCACAGACAAACATTAAGATAATTGGTAATGCCGCCCAAGCTGTGATTGAAAAGTGACTAGATAAAATTGAAATCGTATGATTGATTTTATCCATATTTGCTGCCATACTACCACTTCCCAAAATGAAATATAAAATTAAAGATCCTACAAAAGCAGGAATTGTTGTCCACATCATATTTTTAATATGTTTAAATAAATCAGATTCTCCAATGGCAGCTGCTAAGTTCGTTGAATCTGATAAGGGAGACATTTTATCCCCAAAGATAGCACCTGAAATAATTGCTCCTGCCACTAGTGCAGGATTAACCCCCATCGTCATCCCCATACCGAATAGTGCGATACCCACAGTTGAAATTAAAGTGAAGGCACTCCCAATTGATAATCCGATAATAGCACAGACAATAAAAACGGAAGGCACAAAGAATTGAACACTAATCAGATTAAATCCCCAAATCATTAAGGTTGGAATAATTCCTGCCGCAATCCAAGTCGCAATCAATGAGCCAATCAAAATAAAAATAAAGATGGGAATTAACCCTGTACTCATTCCATCCTTGATACCCGCGTGAATCTCATCCCATGAAAAATGACGAATTCTAGCCCATAAAATTAACAACCCAATCACTAACATAACTGGTGTTTGAGGTGATAACCCAAACTTAATTACACCAAATCCCATAATAATCAACATTACTACTAAAACACTTGCTGCTTCTGTAAACGATAATTTATTTTTCATTAGTAAACACTCCTATTTTTTAGTCGATTCTAGTATTTATCATGAAAAGTTTGATATCGAAACTGACCCCAATTTATATTTTTCATTTTTAACACTCCTTTTCTGGACAAAAAAAGTCCCTGATACAATATTAAATATTGTATCAGGGACGACTCTAGCCGTGGTACCACCCAGTTTAATTGAGAACCCAAATTCTCACTCACTAGATGATAACGGTTCTAGATATTTATCCGATGTTTAAAATAACGTTAACGTATTTGGTTAATTTATCCTGATTGGTTCGCATCAACCACCAACTTTCTGACTCCCAGATAAATGACTACTTATGTGTTAACTTTTATTTATTAAGTTGAATGAATCTTAACATGCCTAAATATCCTTGTCAATAATGTACATCTTATAGTATTTCCTTTAGAACACGATCAACTGAGAAATAAAAGGCTTCTTCCCCAGCCACATCTTTAAAGCCAGATCGTTCAAACATTCTCATTACATTTGGTTGAACTGAAGAAAAAATCACTTCATGATTTTTAGTCTGAGCATCACTATAGAAATCCTGAATAACAGCCATTGCTGTATTATCAATTGATGGTACGCCTCGCAATGAAAAGATAACTAAATCTCGTTCATGAAGTGGCTGTAGTGCCTTATCTAATCGATCCGCAGACATGAAAAATAGTGGTCCAGTGATGTAGACAACTGCCCAATCATCTTTTAATCTATCTTGTGTTGTTTCGACTTTGCTTAAATCAACATCTTCAACAACAACATCTAAAATAGAACTCTTAGCCACAAAAATAACGATCCCGACTAAAACACCGGCCATAATCGCCGTACTCAAATCAAAAATAACGGTACTTATTAATGTTAAGAAAAATAGAATTAAAGCACTTTTAAATTTATTTTTAAAGAGATACTTGATAGCTGACCATTCGTTCATCCGCCATGAAGTCACAACTAACACGCCAGCTAATGCCGATAAAGGAATCTGTGACATGATTGGTGCCAATAAAAGCATTGAAACTAATAACGCAAGTGCATGGAAAACGCCTGTCAATCGCGTCTGTGCACCTGATTTAATTGCTACACTCGTTCTAGCAATCGCAGCCGTTGCTGGAATACCACCAAAAAATGGTAAAATCATATTTCCAATACCTTGAGCGATTAATTCTTGATTACTATCTAAGGTTTTACCTGTCATGCGACCAGCAGATGCCCCGCATAATAAACTTTCAATCATTCCCAGTAAAGCAATACTTGCGCCAGGAATAATTAGATTTTTAACTGTTTGAAGATTTAATGCACCTAAATGTAATCTATCATCACTGATAACACTTGTTGGAATCTCGCCAACTGTTGCGACATCTAATTTAAATATCATTGTAATTGCCGTAGTAACAATAATTGCAATCAACGATGCAGGAATAACTTTATTCCATTTTTTTGGAAAAATAAAAAGTGCAATAACAACTAAAATTGCCATCAAAGTCGTTGCCAACTTAGGTTGAAAACCTAAGCTAGGATAACTACCAATTTTTTCAATTAAACTACTTCCGTTTGAATGCGTACCAAAAAAATTATCTAATTGCCCGAAAGCAATAATAATTGAAATTCCTGATGTAAATCCTGTAATAACAGGGGCAGGAATAAAAGTCGTTAAAACGCCTAATTTAAATATACCGGCTAACAATAAAATCACTCCGGCAATCAATGTAGCAATAAAAACCCCTTTTAATCCATATTGTGCAATAACACCCATTAATACTGCGGCCATCGCTCCAGTTGGTCCTGATATTTGATAATATGCCCCAGATAAGGTACTTATCAAAATCCCAGCAACAATGGCTGTGATTAACCCAGCAGCAGCTGTTGCCCCACTTGAGACACCAAATGCCAAGGCTAACGGAATAGCAACTGCAGCTACCGTTAAACCTGCCATAAAATCTTTAGCTAATTTTGTTGCATTATAACCTTTAAACTCGTTTTTTAATATTGAAATATAATTTGATATCATCATCATGCTCCTATTTATGTTATACATAAAAGCATAACATAAACCTTATATATAAATAAACAAGTAAACGTTTTCCAAATAAAAATGGTTAAATCTTTATAAGATTCAACCATTTTGTATAACTTTTTTCTATTAACGAACAACCATAACTGAAACGGGAGAATACTTAGCCACGTATGATGCTTGGCTACCTAAGTACTTACCAATCCCTTTAGTTATAGCTGATCCAACAACGACTAAATCAGGTTTAACGTCAGGAATAACATCTTTGACAATCGTTTCACCAGGTTCACCCTCAGCAAGAACAATGTGTACTTCCTTAACACCAGCATCTAATGCGCTTTGTTTATACTCTTGAAGTTGTTTTTCAACCTTCAAACGTTTTTCAGCTAATGTATCTTTTGTTAATACCTGAAAAACATTCAAATCATCCGACTCCAGAACAGTTACAATATGCAGCAGAGAATCATCATCTAAAGCATGACTAACCGCTTCTAAGAATGCTAATTGGGCATCTGCCGAATTATCGACGCCGACAAGAATGTTCTTATGCTTTGGTAACTCAAAACTTTTTTTCATATGAATTTCCTCCTTATTTTATAAAACTTCTTGGAAAAATTGAATGACTAAATTGAAGACTAATTGAACATTTAAAATAGTTAACCCGATTGCGGCTGCCCAACCAATAATTGATACCCAAAGTGGATTAACGAATCGTTCACCCATATATTTTTTAGAAGATGTAAACCAGATTAATGGAATCATCGTAAATGGTAAGGCTACTGATAAGAACACTTGTGAATAAACAAGTAAATTATCTAATACGCCTTCTGTCCCACCCCAAATGATTGCGGCAATCATAACGGGGATAACTGCTATGATACGTGTAACCAATCGACGGGCCCATAATGGCATTTTTAAATGTATGAAACCTTCCATTATAATTTGACCAGTCAAGGTTCCGGTAATCGTTGCATTTTGCCCAGAAGCCAGTAAAGCTACGGCAAATAAAGTTGAAAGTACAGGTGATGCAATCCCTTTGGCAATTGTATTATCACTTAATGCACGGTATAAATCACCGAATGCTTGTAATTGATCTGCATGTCCAAAGAATAAAGCAGCCCCCAAAAGTAAAAGTAAACTGTTAACAATTGTTGCGCCAAATAATTGGATATTTGAATCCCAAGTTGTAAAGCGCACAACTTTTGCAACTTCTTCTTCATCAGTTGAATCGTACTGACGTGTTTGTGCAATTGAAGAGTGAAGGTACAAGTTATGAGGCATTACTGTTGCACCAATAATACCTAAAGCTAATGTTAATTGATCATGGTTCATAACGATTGATGCTCTTGGTAAAATACCACCCATGATACCTGCTAAACTTGGTTTTGATAAGGCAACTAAGTAAAGGAAAATAATTAAAATTGATGCAATCAATGTTGCAACAATCGCTTCAATTGTTCTAAATCCTAATTTTGTTAATAATAATAGTAAGAAAACATCTAATATAGTTATCATAACGCCGACTGTTAATGGAATTCCAAAAAGTAATTGTAAAGCAATCGCTCCACCAATTACTTCGGCTATATCTGTTGCCATAATTGCTAATTCTGTCATGATCCATAATAAAAATCCAACCGGTTTATTAGTATGATCACGAATTGCTTGTGCTAAATCCATTCTTGTTACGACACCTAACTTAGCAGCCATATATTGCATTAACATAGCGATAAGTCCGGAGAAAATAACGACTGATAATAGTAAGTAACGGTATTGTGCACCACCGACAATTGATGTAATCCAGTTACCTGGATCCATGTAACCAACAGCGACTAATGCACCTGGTCCACTAAAAGCCCATAAAGTTCGTAAAAATCCGGCACTTTTTGGAACTTCTACTGATCCATTTACTTCTTCCAAACTAGCACTATTTGTTGTGGTAGTCATTTTTGGTTCTTGTACTTCTTTCGACATTTTTTACCACTCCTTTAAATTCTTTTCTTCTCAATTCCTTATTATACTCAAACTTTATACATTGTAAACAAAAAGTTTAGGCTAACCTTAAATCATTTTACCAGTTATTAAATATTGCTATATTTCCAAAAAAAGACTGCTGATATCTATTTGATATCAACAGTCTTTAGCTATTTAATAAAAATTTCTTTTGTTATCATAATACCTACTTCACAAAAATATAATGAGCGGCTTTATAACTAATATTTCTAACCTCACCAGTATTTTCTAATTTGATTTCAACTGGACCTTCAAAAGGCGCATGAGAAACAACTGTTAATTTATCACCAATGTGTAATTCTAAATCATCTAAATAAGTTAACAAATCATGATTATCAATGAATCGTTCAATCACAACTTTAGTGTTATCTTCTACTGCTTCTAAAACGAGATGGCTATCTTCCTCATAGTTACCTTCTTTGTCAGGTATCACACCGCCATGAGGACAGTGTGTTGGATGACCCAAGAATTCACTCAAATGATCAAGCAAGTACTCACTTGTCACATGTTCAAGTAACTCTGATTCACCGTCAACATCTTGTAGTTTATAATTTAATTTATAAACTAAGAAGCATTCCCATAAACGATGCTTACGAACTAAATCTTCTGCCAATAATATCCCAGGTTTCGTTAACGAAATCCCTGCGTATGGCGTATGTTCTACTAACTCTTCTTTAACTAGTTTATTGACCATTTCTGTAACTGATCCGGCCGCAATGTTCAGACTAAGCGCAATCTGTTTATTCGATATTTTCTTTTGCGTACCGCCTAATTCAAAAATAATTTTTAAATAATCTTCCTTCATAGGTGTCATATTCGATCTTTCATTTTTTGTCATTAGTTAATCAATTCACTTCCATTTTCTTAATAATAGATTTATTATATCAGAATAACGATTGAATTGTAACTTATTTTTTAGGAATACCTAACCTTTCATTTTAAAATACCTAAATGTAAGCTAAAAATCATAATTCACTGCATTAAAATAGGATTCAAGCATTTGTTTTAAGAAATGTCTTGAATCCTATCTTTTTGTAGAAGGAAAGCCGAAACCCGTGTTACCGAGAGTCGATTTTACTTGATTATTAATATATTTCGCCTCTATATCTTTATACTTATTTAGTTCTGTGAAGTCGCTTTTATATGTTTTGAATCATATATTATCGAACGACGCCCTTTGAGCGATTTGTTATCCATTCGATTTCAAACGTTTCTCCAAGACCAAATACCTCTAAATCCAATTATTCGTTCTACTACAACTTAAATCATCAAAATTCGATATCTTGATTTGCTTTTTAATGCTCAAGACCGGCACCGTTTTAATACGCCTTACTTGACATCTCTCAACGTCATTAACTTGCCGTACATTGGAAACTTAAACCATCATCTTAATTGATGTGTCCTGATTTGCTTTTAAGCGCTCAAGACTAGCACCGTTTTAAAACCTTGTTCGACGTCTCACGACGTTCACACTACCAAAATTCTAAATTCATCGGAGTAAACATCATCTAACTTGATGTGTCTTGATTTGCTTTTTAATGCTCAAGACCGGCACCGTTTTAATACGCCTTGCTTGACATCTCTCAACGTCATTAACTTGTGTTACATTTTTCAACTATCTTCAGTACTAAACATTGTCCAACTAACTTCGTTTTTAAAAACCATTAAGTGAGTTTAAAAAAGTGACTTCAGTTTTATTTTGTTCAGGGATTTCGATAGCCTTCCTTGCTACAAATTAAGTATAACACAAATGTAAACGGTTGCAACCTTTTTATGATTTTATTTTATAATTCTTTTTATTAAACATCTCTGAGTTCAAAACGTGTCCCTTTTTCATCTATTACCGCAAATAAACGCTGCTTTTTGGAGTCATCAAAATAGCCCATATCAAAAACTGTTTTATTTCCTTGTTTACCAACATCTGAAACACGATCAATCAAAAAGTGTTTAAATTGTCTAAAAATATCCATTTTTCCGTTAACGTGTTCAATCGCCGCAACCAATGTGTATCCTTCATCTAACTCTTCTTTTATAAGACTGACTTTTATGACCATATCTAAACGATATTCTCGCGACTTTGCCTTCTCATCTGAAATACTTTCAATATAGCCTTTTTGTTCCCAATATCTTAACTGTCGTGTTGAAACACCTGTCATTTTACTGATTTCACTAATACCGACAATTAACTTATCTTGCTTCATAAGATTGGCTAATGGATTATTATTCACTGTAAGTACCTTCTATCTCTAGTTTTCTAAATACTTTTGAAATTTTTTATCGATTTCTGGCAGACTTTTCTGTAATGATTTTGACTGGTTTTGTGTCCCCTCAGCCATTAACTTCAAGTAAGTAAATAAAATTTGACTAGCGTCTTTATGATATTTACTACCAAGTTCACTCGCAAATGTATATCGTTCATCCGTTAGTAATTTTGAAAATAAAGTTTCTTTTGCCATCTAGGCTCCTTCGATTGTTTTTATCATTGTGTGATGTGGAATTCCTGCGTCCATAAAGCCTTCACCTTCAACCTCATATCCTAGTTTCAAATAAAAATTTTGGGCTTGATCTTGTGCACCTAAGGTTAAGTATTTAATTCCGTAGACTGTTGAAAATCCTTCAATAAACGTTAGGATATCTGTTGCTAAATGTTGTCCACGAGCCGCTTTCAATGTTGCAACTCGCTGGACATGCCACGTTTCAGAGTCTTCGCTAAGTACACGTGCTGTCACAACAGGTTCTTCATCTTTATAACCCACAAAATGAATAGCTTCTGATTCGTTTTCAATTTCCAATTCCATTGGCACATTCTGTTCTCCAACAAAAACCGTTTTTCTAATTGATAATGCATCCTTATATATTTGACTACTTATATCTCTAGTTGATTTCACTATGAACATTTGCTCATCCTCAGCTTTCTTAGTTATCTTCGCATATAGCTTACCATAACTTGCTTTAAATTTGAACGTCAAGACCCGGTAGCTTATAATGAAAGCAAATAACTTACTATGCAAAGGAAACCACTAATGAAAAAATACGGTATATTAATAACCATCTTATTGATTTTAGGATTAGGTATTGGCTTTTTACTATTGCATAACAGTATACCTAAATCGGTAGAAACAGAGAAAAGTATTTCACAAACACCAACCTTATACATTCATGGATACGGCGGTACAGCTAACTCAACTAACGACATGATTGCCTCAGCAGAAAAATCTGGTAAGGCAAAAAAAGTTCTAACAGCAACCGTCTCTTCAACTGGTGATGTCACTTATACGGGTAGATGGAAATATACTGAAAAAAATCCAATTGTTCAAGTTATATTTGCGCGTAGTGATGCTCAAATTCCTGAAGAGGGCAGATGGATTGGTAAGATAACTGATTATTTAAAAGCATCATACGATATTAAAAAAATCAATCTTGTTACACATTCAATGGGTGGCTCATCTGCAATGTACTGGGCTGAATCTGTCAGAAAAAAATCTTCTCCTATCCTAAATAAATTTGTTCCAATTGCTGGTCCAATTAATGGGGTCCTCGGAATGGACGAAAAAGCCAATAAAAATTACTTCTTGAAAAATGACGAACCTGCTATTAAAACAGCAAACTACCAAAGTTACTATAGCAAACGAAAAAATTTCCCATCAACCGCAAAAGTCTTTGTTATTTATGGCGATGTGAATGATGGCTCAAATTCTGATACATCTGTCAGCATTGCTTCTGCCCGTTCAATGAACTATCTATTAAAAGGCCAAGTAAAATCGTATGACGAGCTTAAAATTACTGGTGAAGATGCACAACATAGTAAACTTCATAGAAATTTACAGGTTGATAAAGCTGTTATCCAATTCCTTTGGGGTAAATAGAACTATACGAAATATTAATTTTGTGCTATGATTAAGTTATGCGATGAGTCGAGTAAAATCAGACAACTTCGGTTGTTCCGCTGCGGCGGCTAGTGATTAGTTCGAAAATGGGGCATTTTTTACCTACCGCATTGTAGGTATGTCTGATTGTCACTGTTTTGTGGAATTCATACAATCTATTTACTTCGGTAAGTACCATAACAGGAAAGCATCAACTTCGGTTGGTGCTTTTTTTGTGCAGATAAATAGCCTTAGAAAATTACTTTCCAAGGCTATTATCACTATTTTTGAATTCTTATTGCTTCAACATCAAACACTTTATCAATCCAAGATTCATAAAATGGTGCTTCATGACTGACCAATAAAACATTTCCAGGAAAACGTCGGACTGCCTTTTGTAGCGCGTCTTTTGTATCATCATCCAAGTGATTAGTTGGTTCATCCAAAATTAAAAAGTTACTTGGTTTCAATTCAACTAAACTCAACTTAACTTTCATTTGTTCCCCACCACTCAAAATATTAATAGGTTTCATTGTATTCGCAGCATTAATCCCTGATTTAGCCAATCGGCGACGAATCGTTTTAGGTTCCAATTCAGGGTATTCATCTTGAATAATTTGAAGAGGTGTCATTTCTTTATTATCCCAAATTAAATCTTGATCAAAATAATTAACAACAACAGAATCAGAAAATTCAGCAGTTCCACCAAACGTTGGAATTAACTTCAAAATTGACTTAATCATTGTTGATTTACCAATTCCGTTAAATCCCTTTAAGACAACTTTTTCTTGATGTGATAATGAAAAAGTTACTGGTGATAGTAATGGCGTTTTATAACCAACTGATAAATTTTTAACGGCAAGCGTTGATGCGGATCCAGTATCTAGATAAGGAAAATCAAATTTACCTTTTACAGTATCACTTGGCGGTGTCACACGCTCAATTTTATCTAATCTTTTTTGTCTAGACTTAGCCATTGTGGCACGCGTTCCAGCTTTATTCTTTCGAATATAAGCCTCATCTTTTTCAATTTGAAGGCGTTGTTTCTGGAAAGCTTTTAGTTGCGCTTCTTTTTTAGCTTCTTTTTGCTTAATAGCTGATTTAAAATTCCCACGATATTTTGTGATTTTACCGAATGCAACATCAATAATTGTATTCGTGACATTTTGTAAAAATTCAAAATCATGAGAAATAACCATGAAACAGCCTTCAAATTGATTTAAATACTCAGTTAACCAATCAATATGTTCCGTATCTAAATAATTAGTTGGTTCATCTAATAAAATAACTTCAGGATTTTCCAATAATAATTTAGCTAAGATAATCTTAGATCTCTGACCACCACTTAATTCACTAACTTGATGGTCTTTTTCAATTGCATCTAATCCTAAACCAGTTCGAACACGGTCAATTTCTGTATCGATATCATAAAAATTTTTTGCCTCAAGTTCTTCTTGATATCTACCCGCTTTTTCCAACAACTTCTCGTCCATATTTTCAGCATAATCCGTATAGGCCTGCGTTTGTTTTTCACTAATATCATATAAACGTTGAAATGCTGTCTTCAAAAACTCAATAACCGTAATGCCTTCCGCAACTTCAGCATATTGATCTAAATAGCCAATTGTCGCACTTTTTTTCCATTTGATTTCGCCTTCATCAGGTAATTCTTGTCCAGTAATAATTTTGATTAATGTACTTTTACCAGCACCATTTTGACCAATGATACCCATATGATCCTCAGTGTTTAATTCAAAATGAGCATCCTCATATAATTGCTTATCCGCAAATTGATGGGAAAGTTGGCGAACTTCTAAAACTCCCATTGTAATCCTTCTTTCTAAAGACTAGTTATCATTGTTAACTTCCAATATTGCATTAAATACTTCTTGTGGTAATTCCATTTCAGCCTTAGAGCCCAATCGTTTATTAGCGCTTTGACGGCGTAGCATATCTTGTTTGGCAGCATTCTTTTTATCACTACTTGTTGTTGCGCTCTTACGAAGAGGCGGTACATTTGCACGCGAAATAGCTTTATTTTCGATAACTGCTTGTACTGGCATTGGGAATAATTTACGTGGAATTGAATATTTCAATTGCTCAACTAATTTCTGACCAATTTCCACAGCATCTTGTCTATGCACAACAAACCCTAGTGCATCGACTGTTGCATAGTTAACTAAAACGTCCATTTTAACAACGTCTGCTGTTTGATATCCTTTAAATTGCGTTTCCATTGTTGCATAGCCATGTGATAATGATTTTAATTGATTGAAGAAATCATAGGCAATTTCAGACGTTGGTAACGCATAATTCAATTCAGTTTGACCAGAATTGTATGACATATCTTGGAAAATACCTTTACGTTTTTCAGCTAATTTCATGATATCGCCCACTTGTTCATCTGGCACGGTCATATGAACATCTAAAAATGGTTCTTCAACATGATCAATTTCAGAAAAATTAGGGAATTGGACAGGATTATCAACAACAACTTCTTTACCATTTTTCAAAATAACGTGGTACGTAACATTAGGCGTCGTTGTTAACACCCCTAATTGGTATTCTTTTTCGAGACGTTCACGAATAATACTTAAATGTAACATCCCTAAGAATCCACATCTAAATCCTAGTCCTAAAGCATCTGACTTTTCTTCTTTATAATGGAAAGATGAGTCATTTAAAGCTAATTTTTGAATAGCTGATTTTAATTCTTTATAGTTATTATCTTTAGGATAAAATCCAGCAAAAACCATTGATTCTGATTCTTTATATCCAGGAAGTGCTTCTGGTGTCGGGTTACTTTGAGAAGTTAACGTATCCCCAATTTTAACTAGTTGAGGATCTTTTAGCCCTGTAATAACATAGCCAACATCCCCGGCATGTAGACTATCAACAGCCACCATGTCAGGTTTAAAAATACCTGCTTCTACTACTTGGAAATCAGTCGTTTGTTGCATAAATCGAAGTAAATTATTAGCTTTAAATTCACCATCAAAGACACGAATATAAGCCACAATTCCTTTAAATGCATCAAAATGTGAATCAAAAACTAATGCTTTAAGTGGTGCTTCAATATCACCGATTGGTTTTGGAATACGGTCTTTAATAGCCTCTAGAACCAAATCAACACCAATCCCAGTTTTAGCTGATATTAATAACATTTCGTCTTCATCAACGTCAGCTAATTCCATCAATTGAATTTTAGTTTCTTCAACATCAGCATTAGGATGATCAATCTTATTGATTACTGGAATAATTTTTAAGTTGTTTTCTTTAGCTAAACGGTAATTTGCAACCGTCTGTGCTTGCACACCTTGAGTGGCGTCCACCAATAAAATAGCCCCATCACTAGCAGCTAAACTTTTCGAAACTTCATATGAAAAATCAACGTGTCCCGGTGTATCAATAAAATTATATTCGTAAGTTTCACCATTAGTAGCTGTATAGTAACTACGAACCGTTCGTGATTTAACTGTAATCCCGTGTTCTTGTTCAACAGCCATTGAATCTAACAATTGACTAGACATCTCACGTTCACTGACAGTTTGTGTTTCTTCCATAATTCGATCAGCTAAAGTTGATTTACCATGATCAATATGGGCAATAATTGAAAAATTTCTAATTTGTGATTGTTTCATTATGATTAAACCTCATTTTCTAAATAATCATCTACTGTTTTAGAGTCTTTTTTATTATACGCTAAATTATCAACGTCGTAAGAAGAAGATTAAAAGCCGGTAAGAATGCCCAAGTATTTTAAAAACGAAAAAATAATGAACACAAATTTAACTAAGGTCAAATTCAGCTCATTATTTTTAATTTAAATAGTACCGTTTGCAAATTGGCTATTATATAAATCAGCATAAAACCCGTTTTTAGCAATCAAAGCATCATGATTTCCAGTTTCAATAATTGAGCCATTATCCATTACAATAATATTATCCGCATCACGAATCGTTGATAGACGATGCGCCACAACGAAACTTGTTCGGCTATCTAATAAGGTATCCATCGCTTTTTGAATCAAAACTTCAGTTCGTGTATCAACTGAACTCGTTGCTTCATCTAAAATTAAAATTTCTGGGTCAGCCAAAAATGCACGAGCAATCGTTAACAATTGACGTTGTCCTTGTGAAATATTTGAAGCGTCTTCATTCAGAACAGTTTGATAACCATCTGGTAATTGACGAACAAATGTATCAACATGAGCGGCTTTTGCTGCAGCATAAACCTCTTCATCCGTTGCATTTTCACGACCATATTGAATATTTTCCATAATAGTACCTGTAAATAACCAAGTATCTTGAAGCACCATCGAGATTGACTTACGTAAATCTTCTCGTTTCAAATTCTTAGTATCGACACCATTTAGTCGGATTGATCCCGCTGAGACATCATAAAAGCGTTCAATTAAGTTAATAATCGTTGTCTTTCCAGCACCTGTAGGTCCAACAATTGCTACCTTTTGTCCTTCGTTAACATCCAAATTATAATCTGTCATCAAAAGCTTCTTATCTGAGTAACCAAATTGAACATGATCAAAGGAAATTTTATTACCATTATCAGCAATTGGTAAGTCATCGTTACTTTCATCTTTCAATTCTTCTTCATCTAAGATTTCAAAAATTCGTTCTGCAGAAGCTACAGTTGCTTGAATCGTATTAGATAAGTTGGCAATTTGAGTGATTGGTTGTGAGAATTGGTTCACATATTGTAAAAAGGCTTGGACGTTACCTAAAGTAATTGTTCCTTGTGAAACCTTAATTCCACCAACAATTGCCACAAAGACATAGCCAATATTTTTAATAAAGTTCATTGCTGGCATAATTAATCCAGAAATAAATTGTGCTTTCCA
Organism: Dellaglioa sp. CoH-57-MRSF-20; assembly: GCF_056781955.1. The sequence continues at coordinate 227,651 of NZ_JBXAXV010000001.1, read as the reverse complement.
TGAACTTTTATAATAATCATTATTCTGTTTTTCAAAAATATCAATATTTTTTTCTTCTTTATTAAAAGTCTTAACAACCGTATGACCCGCATACGTTTCTTCCACTTGATTGTTCAAAAGTCCTAAACTCTTTTGTTGTCCAGCAAAGAACTTTTGCGAACGAGGCGCAATTAATGAGACAACAACCAAACTCAAAGGAACAATAATCAAAGCAATTAACGTTAATTGCCAACTAATTGAAAACATCATATAGAGAACACTGACAAAGGTCACAACACTTGTTACTAACTGTGTAAAACTTTGTTGTAACGTTCCAGAAATGTTATCCACATCATTTACAGCACGAGACATAATATCACCATTTGGATGTGTATCGTAGTAAGAAACAGGCACGCGTTCCATTTTAGCCTTAATATCTTTACGAAGTGCGTACACCGTTTTTTGAGAAATATTAGTCATGATTAATTGCTGCACAAAACTGAAAAGTGCAGACGCAATATACATAATACCAACTGTAAGTAAGATATTCTTAATTGCATCAAAATTAATTGGCAACGAGGTTACTTTCTGCCCCTGTTTCATTTGAGTGAATCCTTTAGTTACCCCAGAGAAAATCTCGGTTGTTGCGCGTCCTAAAATTTTAGGAGAAACCGCCTGGAAAATTACAGATATAATGGCTAGCACTAATACTATCCCTATTGAAATTAACCATGGTGACATGTATTTCGCTAAACGCCCAATTGTTTTCCAAAAGTTCTTAGGCTTTTCAACTGGTCGTCCAATATTGCCATGTCCACCTCGACCGCCCCGCATAGGTTGCGTTGCTTGTTTTGACTTATTATCTGCCATTACTCTGCATCCCCCTCTCTGATTTGTGACTGCATAATTTCTTGATAGGTTTCATTCGTGGCTTTCAATTCTTCATGAGTCCCTTTACCAACGATTTTTCCACCATCGATAACTAAGATTAAATCGGCACTTGTCACACTAGAAATCCGTTGTGCCACAATTACGACAACACTATCTTTGATGCTTTCATCCGTTTTAAGTGAGCCACGTAATTTAGCATCTGTTTTAAAATCAAGCGCTGAGAATGAATCATCAAACAAGTAAACAGAAGCTTTTTTAACTAATGCTCTTGCAATTGCAAGTCGTTGCTTTTGGCCACCAGAGAAGTTATCTCCACCTTGTTCAACTATGCCGTCTAAGCCATCCGCTGATTCTTCAACAAACGATTTAGCTTGTGCTATTTCTAGCGCATGCCACAACTCATCATCTGTTGCCGTTTCATTTCCAAACTGTAGATTACTTCGGATTGTTCCTCTAAAAAGAACTGTCTTTTGTTGAACAAGAGAAATTTGGTCGTGTAAGCTTACTTGGGTTAACTCATAAATTGATTTACCATCAATTTTAATATCGCCCGACTCAACATCAAACAATCGTGGAATTAAATTAATTAACGTTGACTTACCAGATCCAGTACCACCAATAATCGCAATCGTTTGACCCGCCTTTGCTTCAAAGTTAATATCTGTTAGGGCTTCTTTTTCAGCACCCGTATACCGGAAATTAACTTTATCAAATGACAATTGACTTGCTCCTACTTTACTACGATCAACTGTAATTGCATCAGGTTGGTCTTTTATCGAATTCTTCGTATCTAAAACTTCGTTGATACGTGCTGCAGCAGCTTGCGCACGAGGTAACATGACAAATACCATCGATAACATCATAAAACTTGATAAAATTTGCATTGCATACGTCATAAACGCAACTAGATTACCCACTTGCATCGACATATCTCCAATTAAATGACCACCATACCAGATAATTGCGATATTGGTTGCACTAAGAACTAAAGTCATCATGGGGAACATTAGCGCCGTAATTGAAAATACTTTACGGGCATTATCTGTATATTCTTTATTCACACGATCAAAACGATTTTGTTCATATTTATCTTGGTTAAATGCGCGAATAACACGAACACCTGTTAAACCTTCACGAAAGACAAGATTAATATGATCAATTCTTTTTTGTAACGTTTTGAACAGCGGCACTGCAAAATACATAACTGAAGCAATTAATATAATTAAAATTGGAACAGCTACTAAAAAAATCACGGTTAATTCTTTTTGTTTGTTATAAGCTAAAATACTAGCACCAATCAACATAATAGGCGCTTGGATCATCATTCTTAACATCATAACGGTAACGTTTTGAATTTGTAGAACATCAGTTGATGTTCTTGTAATTAAACTTGAATTTCCAATTTGATCAAATTCATGACTTGAAAAATTAAGTACTTTTTTGTAAATATGACTTCTTAATCTAAGTCCTAATTTTTGCGCTAAGCGTGAAGCGATAAAGACATTACCAACTGCCGCAACAATACCAATAGCTGCTACGCCTAACATGACATAACCCACCTGCCAGATATACGCAACATCGCCTTGTGAGACACCTTTATTAATCATGTCTGATGTTAATGTTGGTAAATATAAATCGCAGATAACTTGGACAATCATAAATATAAATGCACCAAACATTGCCCAAACGCTAACGCGATTTTTCATTACTTTTATCATTTATTTTTATTCCTTCCTTTTTGAAACACCAATAGCTACCCAGTTAGCCATTGTTTCATATTCTTTTTGTAACTCTTCAACAGGTATTTCAATACCTTCTCTTTGTTTTGAAAAATAATCATTAATAGTTTTCATAAATGGACTCATTAAAGAAAACATAAGTAAACTAATTTCTTCATCTGAGGAAATGGTTAGTAAAGACCGATCAATTTCACTCATAATATCAAAATCTGCTTTTAAATTTTGATGAAATGGTCCACCAAAATGTGGCTGTTTCCCACTATGATGCGGGTGGTGAGGATGATGTGGCTGCATCCGACTACTCATTTTAAAGTCCATTCGGACAAAGGCGTTTTTAAAAAATGCAGCATCTTCTCCGGACACTGTATTCGCAATCGTTTCTGAAAAAAAGGTCTTCATAGTCGTCACGACATCACCTTGATTTCGTTTTAATAATTCACCAAATCTTTTAGTTTGATTCTGTCGAATAGTATCAAAATAATAAAAGTATAAATCTTCTTTATTTTCGAAATATTGGTAAAAACTCCCTCGCGGAATATCTGCAATTTTTATGATATTACTAATTGATGCTTCAAACAGGGGTACTCTTGAGAACTCTTCTTTAGCAGCATCCAATATCCGTTGTTGCTTATCTTCATCTAAATTAAAATACGTTTTTTTAGGCATATTTTCTCCTTTATACAAAAAATGACAAGCTGTCATGTGACAACTTGTCATGTTACTAGTCTTTATTTAAAAATGCAACTTTATTTACTTATTCTTTTCTTAAAGATTCAACTGGATCAAGTTTTGATGCTCTGTTTGCTGGTAAGAAACTAGCAACCATACTAATCAAGACACTGATTAAAATACCAGAGAATACATAACTAGCTGTAACTTTAACAATCGTAACATCGAATGTTGCAACTGAGAATGCATTTAACCCAAAGGCTAAAATATACGTTACGCCAACACCAATTAAGCCAGATGCTAATCCAATTAGGAACGCTTCGGAAACAAATATACGGCGAATATCCTTACGACGTGCTCCTAAAGCTTTCATAACACCGATTTCTTTTGTTCTTTCAACAACAGATATATTTAGAACCACTAATATCATAATTGCAGAAACGAGCAATGATATCGCAGCTACGGCCGTTAAAACGTCTGTCAAAATATCTAACATTTGAGTAAACATTTCTGACATTTTTTCTTGAATTGAACCTGTGTAACCCAATGATTTAACTTTAGCTTTTATACCTGCCGTATTAGCCTTATCGTTTGTATGAAGATAAACAACATTTGGTTTAATTGTTTCATTATTATCTTCAACTAATTGTTGTAAGTCAGCGTAATTCAAGTAAACTAAACTGCTTGAACTGCTACTTCCAGATGCTTCATAAATTCCGGCAACTTTGAACGTTTTCTTAATCGTTTTTTCGTTATAAACAATCGCAATTTTAACTTGTTTACCAACAATGTTCTTGCCTAATGAATCTGCAGTTGTTTTATCTAATAAAATGCCATCCTTACCTGGTTTAGTACCCTTGGTAATGTTTGATTTTGTAATACCTGAGTTCATTGTACCCAACTGCATCAAACTAGCTTTTTTATCCTTATATGAAACTGTATTTGTACCTAGTGAAATTGCTGTATAACCCTTTTGTAGCTCATTCACATGTTTAATATTTGTTAACTTATTAATATCTTTTTTAGAAAATGATCCTGTCTGACCAGTAATTGCAGCCATTTGACTTTGTTGTTCTTTAGCTTGCGCTGCTTGGGCTTGAGAACCAGCAGCTGGTGTTGCTGTTTTAGAACTACTACTTGAAGAACTTGTTTTTGCCTTCATATGAACTTCAGTCACATTGGGATTCACGTAGCTAGTCATCGTATCCTTTATATAACTTGTTACCCCTTTTCCAAGCGATAACATTAAAACAACAGACATAATCCCAATACTTGAGCCAATAGCAACAAGTAAATTACGAGAAAATTTAGCTTTCATATTAAGTGCAGCTAATCGAATTGCAGACCATAGACTTAAATTCTTAGGCGTTTCGCCTTTAAATTCATCTTCATTAGTATGCAACTCTAATTGTTCTTGTTCGGAATCAGAAATAATTGCACCATTATCAATTCGTACAACACGACTTGAATATGCCGCAACGCGATCTGAATGAGTAACCATTAAAACTAATTTACCACGCTTTGCGATATCTTTGATAATTTCTAAGACAGCATCAGTTGTCTCTGAATCCAAAGCACCTGTTGGTTCATCAGCAATAATGACATCAGGATCATTCATTAAGGCACGTGCAATAGCAACACGTTGTTTTTGCCCACCAGATATTTGATCTGGCTTCTTTGTCATATGATCTTGTAACCCAACGTCTGTTAATAATTTTTTAGCACGTTTGACACGTACTGATTTATCAACATTTGAAAGCGTCATTGCCATAGCAACGTTATCAATCAAACTTAAATGAGGAATTAAATTAAAATTTTGAAAAATGAATCCAATACTCTTCTTATGAAAGTTAACAAGTTCTTTTTCAGAAAAATCACCAATATTTTCACCATTATACGTAATTTCGCCATCAAAATTTGAATCCAATCCACCTATTAAGTTCATTAATGTTGATTTACCACTTCCGGATTCACCAACTATTGAAACTAATTCTCCTTTGTCAAAAGAAGCATTAATGTCTTTTAAAGCCTTGAATGTCGTACCACCAGCCATATTATACGTTTTTGAAACGTTTTTTATTTCTAGAATCAATTTGTCTCCCCCTATTTCCGTTTTTATGACAGACTGTCATAATGAGCTGGTTTTTATTATAGATAATCACACTCACAAAAGCAAAGTATTTCGCTCCACCTTTACCCATTCTTTACAATTTCAGGTGTAAATCATTACACGATTCATACAGAACCATAACATTTAACTGATATTATGAAGTTGTTCTTAAATACGAATACAAAATAAAAGGGGAAGTTAATTATGAGAAAGAAAACAGCAATTATTTCGATAGCAGCAATGGGTCTTTTATTGTTGGCAGGATGTGGTAAATCATCATCTTCTTCAGATGATTCATCAAAAATTACAGGTAAAATTACTATTGTTGGATCAACTGCTTTACAACCTTTAGTTGAACAAGCAGCTGAAACCTATCAAGCAGATAATTCAGGTTTAACAATTGGCGTGCAAGGTGGTGGCTCAGGTACTGGTTTAAGCCAAGTTTCTACAGGTGCTGTTACCGTTGGTAATTCTGACATTTTTGCAGAACAAAAAGACGGCGTAGATGCTAAAAAGATTGTTGATCACAAAGTTGCCGTTGTTGGTATTGCACCTGTTGTCAACAAAGATACAAAAGTAACTAACCTCTCAAAAGCACAACTTGCTAACATTTTCTTAGGTAAGACAACAAACTGGAAAGAACTTGGCGGAGCAGACCAAGCGATTGTTGTCATTAATCGTGCTTCTGGTTCGGGTACACGTACCGTATTTGATAGTAGTATCCTTCCAAATAAAACAGCTAAACAAACACAAGAACAAGATTCAAACGGTACAGTTCAAAAAATGGTATCTTCAACACCAGGTGCCATCAGCTACTTAGCATTCTCGTACTTAAAAGATAACATCCAAGCATTATCTATTGATAACGTTAAACCAACATCAAAAAATGTTGAAACAAACAATTGGAAAATTTGGTCATACGAACATATGTATACTAAAGGTTCTCCTAACTACGCAACAGCTAAATTTATTGGTTATATTCAATCAGACAAAATTCAAAACGGCTTAATCAAGAAATTAGGTTATATCTCAATTTCAGATATGAAAGTTGAAAAAGACGCTAAGGGTACTATTGAAGAAATTAATAAATAGCTGTAAAAAATAGAACATTCAATACAAAAAGCTCATAATTATTAGATCTAAATCTAATAATTATGAGCTTTTTTATATTTAAATAGTGTTAAAGGTTATGAAATTTGTTTTATATTGGTATATTGCGCCAATCATATTAGCATCTCCATAAAAATAACATGTTTTTAAATTATACTTAAGGCCATCCGCACGTTTGGCAATGATTAATTGATTAATATATTTATTTAGTGTTTTAATCAAACCAGGTCTTTCAGATATAGCGCCTCCAATTAAAACAAGGTCAGGATCATACGATACAAGTAGATTAAACACTCCTACGGCTAAATGTTTATAAAAATCATCTACAATTTGGCATGCCTTATCATCACCAGAGTCAGATAAATCAAATAATTGTTTTCCGTTAATTTCACGATTATTTTCTGAAGAATACTGTTTGGCAAGATTTACTGGACTAACCAACTCACTGAAAGTACGATCATCATTTACATCTAAAATCATGTACCCAAATTCGCCACCAAATAGATTACTTCCGGCCTTTAATTTTTTATTCATTATTACAGAACCACCAACTCCAGATCCAATGATAATAGAAACAAAATCATCTACATCTTTAGCGTTTCCAATCCAATTCTCAGCTAATGCTGCACAATTAGCATCGTTTTGTATAGAAACTGGTACGCCTAAATATTGTTCCAACTCATCCCTAATCGGAAAATTGTGTATATAAGGGATGGCGCTAATCCCATGAATAATTCCATTTACCGTATCAACTGATCCTGGAGAACTAATGGCTATACCTTCAGCGTTCTGACAACTATTATATAAATTTTTAATTAAAGTTTTCATATCTTTCCACGTCTCAGGGGTCTCCCTCTTACCACGTGAAATGAACTGATTTTCTTTCCATTCTCCATACTTTACGGTTGTCCCACCAATATCAATTGCTAATATAGTTCCCATTGTTCTCCTTTTCAGTCATTCGACTAATATTTTTAGTATCTGATAATTATAATTTTTAATAAACGTATTAAATTAAAGAAGTTCTCATAGCACGTCTATAATGCGTCATTTTATACGGCGTTTTTTTTAATTGATTTATACATAGTTATAATTTCTTTAGCTAAATCAATATAACAGATACTCGTCATTAGCCAATCTTGCGAATGTATCAAATACAAATTAAGTTTCGTTTTTTCACCATTGGCCTCTTTTGTTAACAAAGTAGTTTGGATATTGTGCACCTTAGTTAACGCCTCTTGTGCTTGGTTCATAAAATCATCAGATTTAGAAAAATCAGACTGCTCAGCCATGCGGATTGCTTGAGCGGCAAATCCCTTCGCATTCCCCGATTCCATAATAATTCCCATTATTACAGTCATATCTTTATCATTCATATTTTTCATCCCCATTTCACTAAATTTATTTTATTCCGCAATTAAATTTACTGCTGTTTGTAATACTTTTTCACCGTTCATCATCCCATAATCTAGCATATCAATGACGTCCATAGGAATTCCAGCAGCATCAGTTTTACTTTTAATTTCTTCCTTCATATAACTGACCTGTGGCCCTAATAACAATACATCCGGATGAACACTTTCAATTTGATGGTCTACATCTGATGTTGATGTTGCAAATATTTCATAATCTTTTTTCTGCTTAGAAGCTGCCGCCTGCATTTTTGATACTAGTAGAGATGTAGACATACCAGCTGAACAAGCTAACATAATAATTTTTTTCTCCATGATTTTTTATTCCTTTCACTCTGCTTTATTATTTAATTCTTGCTCTTGTTCTTGATTACATAAATATTGATCATATTTTTTAGCGAATGGATAGTATCCGACAGCTGATATTACTAACGTTACCGCTTGCCATAAGGCCATCTTCCAACCTCCAATTAAAAATCCTGAAATAACTGCTGGCGTTGTCCAAGGTGCCGCAACACCATTTAAAGGTGGTACAATTCCGAAATAAATTACCCCATAAGTAGAGATTGCTACAATAACTGGTACCATGAAAAATGGTATAGCTAAAAATGGATTCATAACTAAAGGTAATCCGAAAAGAAAAGGCTCATTAATATTAAAAATAGCTGGAATAAGCTCAATTTTACCGATTGTTTTAAGCTGAACAGATTTAGCTGCAACTAGTGTGAAAATAACTAGTCCGATGGTTATTCCAGATCCCGTCAAGTTAATAAAATTATTATAAAATTCATTAGTAACAATATGTGCCCCGTTACCTAACGATAATTTACCAGCTTGATATAAAGCAGCGTTTCCAGAAGTATTAGGAATTAAGAAGGCTCCTGCAATTCCACCGACAATCAGTCCTCCGTGAACACCAAAGAACCAAAAGAATGATACTAAGAAGGCAATCAATATAGCCCCAATTAATGAATCTGATAGTCCTTGCATAGGTGCTGCTAACATCTTATAAATGAGATTTAACATATCTGTATTTAACACTGTCTTAATTAAAGCAAAGATTAACATAGTAACAGTTAATATAACACCAGATGGAATCATGGCAGTAAATTGATTAGCAACACTAGTTGGCACTTGTTCTGGGAGTGTTATTTTCCAACCAGCTTTAATCATTTTTGTATATGCCCAACCTACCAAAATACCTACAATAATTGCAGCCACCATTCCTTGACCGCTCAACCAACTAATGTTAATTACACCATTAACTGGCGACTGCATGAATGATTGAAGCGAATGAGGTAATTTGTCTATATTTTCTGTTATTGCAGAACCACTTAGGACCTCTTTACCAGCACTGTTAACAATACCTGCTCCATTTTTACCCATTACTCCGGCTAAAGGTGCGGCCACTTGGAGCATCTGTAACATCAAGAAAGATGATAATGCTGTCAATGCAGCGGGTAATGCCTCATATCCCTCATTACGAACATATACGTACGCGATACCAACTACCGCCCAGATAGATAAAATACCAAATGTTGTTGTATATGCTTGTGTGAAAAATGCTGACCAACCTGAATCTTTAAGCGCATCTGCAACACTTGGCACCGGGAAATTGGACAAAATTAAAAATATGGATCCTATAATAATAAAAGGTAATGCGTATACCATTCCATCTTGCAGAGCCCTTATAGGTTTTGTATTCACAAATTTCATAATTATAGGTAATAACTTATTCGTAATGAACGTGTTTGCTTTATTTTCAGTTTTATTTTCCATTATATTTTTTCTCCATTCTCTTCTAAGATATCCTTAAACCAATAATATGATTTTTTTGGAACTCTCTTCATATCTTTCAAATCATGATTTGTTCTATCAACAAAAACTGCACCATATCTTTTCTCCATGTCACCATGTGAACTAGGAATATCAATTAATCCCCAACCCAGATAGCCCACAACTTGAGCACCATCAATAAACATTGCATCCTTCATAGCCTTAATATGACTTTTATGATATTCAATTCGAGCATCATCTTGGATTATATTTGTGCTGTCCCTGTGCTCCTTGATGCCAATTCCATTTTCAATTGGAAATACAGGTAATCTATAACGATTATGCAAATCTGTAATTACATTTCGGAATCCTAAGGGATCAATATTCCATGACCACTCACTACTAGATAAATAAGTATTTTCTTCTACACTATAATTCATATATCTATTTGGTGCCTCGTCACTTGGAATTTTATCAGCATCCATGACCATTGTGCGATAGTAACTAAAGGAAATGAAATCAGATTTAATTTTATTTAAATATTGCTTATCTCTATCTTTAAAATCCATTTGAATATTATTCACTTCTATATATTTAAGTACTTCAGGAGAATATGATTGTCCGACAAATAACGAATTTAGATTTTCATAAATAAATTCATTTTGTTTTCTTACTGCAAAAGAATCTTTTGGATTAGTCGTTGCTGGATAAACTGGTGTATATGCCAACATACCTCCAATCTTAAGTTCTTTATATTGTTCATGAATATATTGTGCAATTTGTGCGTGAGCTATCATCGTATGATGGAATATGGTATACATATCGTCAATTGTTTTTTCCGTCTTGGTATATCCAGAAATATGAAATGTTTCATCAGTGAAGTATAGATTATGTTCATTAAATGTAATCCAATATTTAACTCTGTCTGAAAAATGATCAATAACGACTTTCCCAAACCTAACAAAAGCATCAACAGTTTTACGAGATAGAAATCCACTTTGCTTTTGGGCCAACGCTAACGGCATGTCAAAGTGATAGAGACAAACCATTGGCTCAATACCACGCTTAATCATCCCATCAATTAATCGGTCATAATACTCAAAACCTTTCTCGTTGATAGTTCCATCACCATCAGGTACTATTCGAGTCCACGATATCTGAATGCGATACATATTCATATTCATATCTGCAATTAAATCCAAATCTTCTTCATATCTGTTAAACTCATCAATCGCATCGTGCCAATCGGATACACCTTTATCTGAGTCACGGATATCATAAACTGATAGCCCTTTACCATCTGCCTGCCATGCTCCTTCTGTCTGCATACTTGATACAGAATTACCCCAATAAAAACCTTTAGGCATCTTATTTTCATTTATCATATATCAATCAACCCTTCTTCTAATAAATTATTTTTTAACTAAGAAATCGCTTTCATTTACTATTATATATCTTTTGTATAATAAAACAATACTTTTGTTATACAAAAGATATATGTTTTATTAAACTCTGGCTATCACTTATATAGAAAAGAGGGTAGTTGAGTGTTATAATTCGGTATTAACCGATTAATTAGTCATACTAAATATCGGTACAATATTCTCTAATTCTAAAATAGTTACATCATACCTATTTTTTTTGAGATCTAATTTTTAATAAGCAGAGTAATATACTTTTTAAAATCGCACCTAAAGTTTAAATAATACTAAATTTGACATTAAAATCTATGGGGGAACAGGGATTTATGAAAAAATATGAGTTAGTTAAAAATATAATTCGGGAACGAATACTTTCTAATATATATCCAAAAGGTAGCATTTTACCTGATCAAAAAGTATTATCTGCTAGCTTCGATGTCAGTTCAATAACCTTAAAGAAGGCGTTAGATGACTTAGCACGAGAAGGATTTATATTAAAAAAATCTGGTTTTGGAACAGTTGTTATAGGTCCCTCGACTCTTATCAATAGCGTTGATGCACCGGCAGATAATTTTGATGGATTAAGTAAACAAGAAGGACGGGACAGAATAACAAGTCACGTCATTAAGTTTGAAGTTGTATTCCCTCAAAAAGAGGTTCAAACTCATTTAAATATTAGTGCAGAAGAGCCAACATACCATATTATTAGACTCCGACTTTTAGATGGAAATCCTTTCATCTTGGAAGATACGTACATGCCTGTTAAATTAGTTCCAGGTTTATCAAAATCCGTACTGGAAACTTCCATATATAGTTATATTAAAAATACGTTAGGGTTAAATATGTCAGGTATGTCTAGAAAAATACAAGCCAGACAAGCCACTGAATTAGATATCAATTATTTAAACGTTGTTGAACAAACGCCAATATTAGAAGTAGAACAAATTGTTTGGCTTGTGAATGGTCACGCCATCGAGTACTCAAAATCAAGAAATGAATTTAATAAACGCTCTTATTTTGTTTTTGAATCAAATTAAACTGGCACACTTATGAACTAACTTACATTAAAAATAATTATCTGTACTTAATATATGTGGGTACGCAAAAAGGCATAATTCCAAAGTTATATTGGAATTACGCCTTTTTGCGTACAAAGTATTTAAATATTATTTTTATAAATTAGCATCCATGTTAAATATTATTTTTATAAATTAGCATCCATGTTAAATGTTAATTTAGATAATGTTAATCCTTCAGTAATGAATTGACCAATCATGTTCATCGTTCTTTCACGCATATCAGCAACAATTGCGTAATTTTGTTGTGTGAGGTAGTTTGTTAATTCATCCCCACTCATATCTGTAGATGCTGCATCAATATCAGCAACCATCGTCTTCAACTGTTGACGACATGCCTTTAAGTAATCAACATTTTCTTGAATAAAATGAGAATAATGTGATTCTGTTAACATCGAAACCGTACGATACATCCAATAAGCACTATTCATATCTAGTGTTAACGGTGTTTCGCTGTAACTTGGGTCTGTGTCTGTTGCATTCGTGTAGAATGGCACAAATGGTGCAAATGCTGGAACACCTAAACAGATCCACATTAATGCAGAATGTGCATCATCAACATTATTTCTCAATTGAAGAACGTGTGCATTTTGTGTTCTATTCATTGAAATAGGACGGAATCGTAAACGATCTTCATCAGCACCATGACCAAATGGATCATATTGTGTTTCATTGTAATGTGAACCTAAAATAGCAGTCACATCTTCAACACTGATTTTTTTATTTGCGTAACAAATGAATGGTAATTCACTTGAAGTTGGTTCTTGCTTAATTTCTGGATTCAAACAACGTTGACCATACCAGACACGAGGTGTGTTGTAATGACGATCTTTTTCTGTGTCTGTTCCAAAAATATGACGGAAGTTCCAGCCTGTTTTATCAGGGTTTAAATGATGCTCTTCTACATATTCACGGATACCGTCTGACCACATAAAGTTATCTGTATTATCAAAATCAATTTCTTGAATAGCAACTTGATTAGCTGCAACAGCATAAGCATCATCTGGAATACGTTGTGCAATCCAGTGATGTCCGGTAACAATTTCCATGTACCAAACATCATTTTTATCACTAAATAAGACACCATTTCCTTCAGGTGAACCGTATTTTGTAATTAAAGCCCCTAAATATTCAACACCATGTTTTGCTGATTTAATATAAGGTGCAACCATTGTTTGTAATGAATCTTCTGCTAAACCATTTTTAATTAAAGGATCGTATGCTAAAACACGTTCATTCGCATAGACACTTTCTGTTGCGCTCATTGCAACATTTTTTTCATTAATACTACTTTCATCAAAGACACCTTTGCTGGATACCTCAACATTAGGTGTTGCTGTCCAGCGATACCCATTTTCTGGTAATGGTGCAGTAAACCCATTTTTATTCGAAGTTAACGTTTCATGACGTCCGGTTACTGCAGGGTACATCAAGAATCGTTGTGGTGTAATAGGCAAAAACGTATCATCATTTCTAGCAATCATCGTTGAGCCATCAATTGTGGCCTTCTTACCAACTAAAATTGTTGTACATGCTTGTTCCATCATAAATAATTCACTCCTTCTCATTATTAAATACCCTTATAGTGTACAACTTTTATCTTCATATAAACATGCTATTTTTATATACTTTAAGAAACAGTTAAATCTAGTTTACAACTCTAGATGTAAATGCTAATATAAAGATATTACGTTAAGGGGGGTTATCATTTGAGCCAAAAAGTTCCATCATCTTTTTTAAATTGGCTAGATAGCTTAAAGAAAATTACATTACCTGATTGGCAAGATTTCCCGGAATTAGACCTTTATATGGATCAATCCGTGAAACTTGTTAATCAATACTTAGAGCCATTACACTTAATGCCTGTAACACCTACAATGGTCAATAATTACGTAAAAAAAGAAGTTATGTTTAAACCCATCAAAAAAAGATATCGCAAGGAACATTTAGCAGCAATCATTGTTATTACTGTTTTAAAATCTGCTTTTCCGTTAGATGTTATCAAGAATGGTATCGACCAAATTTTAGTCGATAACTCATCTGAAGATGCTTACATGAACTTCGCTTTAATTTTTAACGAACAACTTAAATCTTTAACCTTTGATACCAACTTAAAGCCCGTCACGACTGAAACAACAATCATTGAATTAGAACAACGAACGGCTGCAAGTGCCGTGATTAATCATATTATCAGTGAAAAATTAGTTATATTAATGAAGGAGGCCAATTAAATGATGAGTAAAGAAAAAATAGCAGTATTAGTAGATTCAGGTTCGGATATTCCTAAAGAATTTATGGAACAGGAACATATTTATATGGTCCCTATTTTAATTACATTCAGTGATGCAACTTACTTAGATCGTATCTCTATCTCACCTGCGGAAGTTTATGAACGTATGGAGACTGAGATTCCAACAACCGCAACGCCTTCAGGTGGCTCAATTAACGACGTTTTTGACCAAATTAAAGCCGATGGCTATACACATGTTATTGCAACAACGATCTCAAGCGGTTTGTCTGGTACTTATAATTCAATTAAAACATTCGCCAAATTATCATCATTAACTGTTGAAGTCATCGATACAAAAAATGTTGGTATTGGTGGTGGATTAGCTGGTATTTTAGCATCAAACTTAATTAAAGAAGGCAATTATTTTGACGAAATTGTCACAAAGGTTCAACTAGCGGTTGATAGAAGTAGTGTCTTTTTCTATTTACCAACCCTACACTATCTTCAAGTTGGTGGCCGTATTGGACGTGTCTCTGGTCTTATGGGGAATCTCTTAAACATCAAACCAATTATTTCATGTGATGAAAATGGTATTTATTATCCTATTGCAAAAGCTCGAGGCGAAAAAGCTGCACTAAAAAAATTATTATCACTCGTTGATGATAAGATTGGCGATTCTCTTCATTTCGATATAGCCGTTGCATATGGTAATAATGAGCCTTTAGCAGCAAGTATCTTCGAAACCTTAAAAACTAAGTATCCAAATGCTGAACATTTTTACTTTGGCGATGCATCACCTGCTCTTGGTGTTCATGCTGGCCCTGGTGTTATCGGTATTGGTGTTGAAATTTTAGACTAAAAATAAAGAAGCAAACCGATAAATACGGTTTGCTTCTTTATTTTTAGTCTAATTAGTTGCATACTTATTTTCAATTTGTTTAAGCATTTTTTTGAAATTTCTCTTCTTAAAGAAACTCATAAGAATACTCATGAAGGCATCATTCATTTGTTGCATCTTGCCTTTAGAAGTCATGACTTCTTTATAACTTAACAAACAACGTTTATCATCAATTACCTTAATATCGTAACTTACATCAAATTTATTACGATTGTTATCCGTTTGAAAATGATAACTTTCGTTTTCAACTATTTTTGTTACTTTTAAAGCAGCTGATTGTGTTTTTGAAAACTTTTTCGTGAACGCAAAACCCTCTAATTGATTTTTTGTTAATTTCTGACCTGTCTGATCTTTAATATCATATAGTACGGACTCCATAATTTGATCAAATAGATAATCTGCAGGCATTTTTAATTTCATTTCCATTTCCATCAGTCATTCGCCTCCATTTTTAGTCATTAAATCCATTTTGTTCTGTCATTTTTTTAAACCAGTAACCGCTCTTCTTAATTGTGCGTTTTGCTTCATTATCTAAATCAACACTAATAAATCCGTAACGGTTCTTGTAAGCATTTAACCATGACCAATTATCCATACATGTCCACATATGGTAGCCATGAACGTTACTACCTTCTTCAAGTGCCTTATGAACCCATTTCAAATGATCTTGAACAAATTCAATTCGATAATCATCATTAATTTGCCCATCTGCATTAATAAATCTGGCTTCATCTTCAACACCCATCCCATTTTCAGAGATGAAACAATCAATATTACCATAATTATCCTTAATATTGATTAGTGCATCATAAATTCCTTTTTCATAAATTTCCCAGCCACGATAAGGATTAACTTTTTTTCCAGGCATATCGTATACTGTATAAAAATCTTCAGGCATCCAGCCATTTTCACCTTCTGGTTCGGCTTTAATTATTTTCGCCGCTGCTCGCCTTGGTTGATAATAATTAACGCCTAATAAATCGATAGTATTTTCTTTAATAACATCTAAATCACTTTGATGATAGATTGGCATTAAGTCATATTCATGCAACCACTCAACAATATCTTGAGGGAAAGTGCCTTTAATTGCGGGATCTAAAAATGAACGATTAAAGAATCCATCAACAAATTTGGCTGCTTTAACATCTGCTGGATTTGTCTCATCTTTTGGATACGTTGGCATTAAATTTAAAATAATCCCAATTGTGCCACCTAAATTGAGTGAATGATACTTTTCAACTGCTTTAGCACTTGCCAATGCTTCATGATAAGCCACCTGGACACCATGCTTTAAATTACGTTCATCAGGTAAATGCCATCCATATAAATACCCACCCTCAACTGGAACAATCGGTTCATTTTGAGTAAACCATTTTTTAACGCGATCGCCAAATAATTTAAAACAAGTTTCTGCATAGTCCGTATACAAGTCTACAACTTCACGATTTAACCAACCACCATTTTCTTGTAACACCATTGGCATATCAAAATGGTAAAGGTTCATAAAAGGTTCAATTCCAGCGGCAATTAAATCATCTATTAAATGGTTATAAAAGGTAACAGCTTCAGGATTAACCTCTCCAGTGAATGGATTTGGAATCAAACGTGACCACTGAATTGAAGTCCGATATGAATTATGACCTGTTTGTTTCATCAAAGAGATATCTTCTTGGTATTTTTGATAAACCCTTGATGTATTTTCGGGTCCAACCTGATTAAAGAACTTTTCAGGGCTTGCTTGATACCAAGCATCCCAAATATTATCAGCTTTTCCATCTCCTGAAACACGACCTTCAGATTGTGGTCCACTCGCAGCTGACCCCCACCAGAAATCTTTTGGAAATTCATATTTAACCATAGTAAACTCCTTTATTTAACACAAAATCTCTTTACAGAATAACGTAAAGAGATTCGCTTTTATTTTATTTTTTTGCTGCTTCAGCTTCTGCTTCAGCTTTTTCAATTTGTTTTGTTGCTAAGATAACGAATGGTGCGTAAATTAACGCTGAGATAACCACATTAACTGCGGCTAAAACCCCACCAGCTAAACTCTTAGTTGCCAAAATCCCGCCAATTACTGGTGGTGTAACCCATGGGGGCATTACCGTTGCTGCTGGCACAATTCCAGTGGCGGTTGCAATATACGCAACAGTCACAAGTACCATTGGTGTCAAAATAAATGGTACGAACATAATTGGATTCAACACAATTGGAAGTCCAAACATCATTGGTTCATTGATATTGAAAATACCAGGAGCTGCTGATAGTGATCCAATCATTTTGTAAGGTTTATTTTTACGACCAACAATGAAGATGGCAATAATCAAACCAATAGTTGCACCAGTTCCACCTAAGTTAACAAATGAATCGAAGAAAGGTTTGTTAACGATAAAAGGAATTGTTTTACCTTCACTAAGTGCTTTAACGTTAGCTGCAATAGCAGGTGCGTTAATTGTTTGCATTAATGGATCAATCATATTAGCTCCATGTAAACCAAAGAACCATAAGAATGGTGCAATAAATGCTAATAATAATGCTGATGGATATGAATTTGCCAAGCCCATAAATGGTTCTTGAACAAGTTTGTAGAATGATGCAATAATATCAGTTACGCCGAATCCTTGGAATAATGTATTGATAAAGGCAAAGATTGTAACAACAATCATTGCTGGAAATAATGAAGCGAATGCTTTTGCAACAGCAGGTGGAACACCATCAGGCATGTTAACGATTAAATGTTTGTTACCACTTAAACGTTGGAATAATTCTGCTGAAACCAAACCGACAACAAGTGCAACGAATAATCCTACTGAAGACATCCCAGCTAATTGCAAACCACCTAAAGCGAAGAATGAAGCAACTGATACTGTACCAGCAGCCATACCATCTTTACCATATGATTTTGCAACGTTATGAGCTACTAAGAATGCAACGAATAATGACATAATACCAAAACTAGCATTCCAAACGCCTGCTCCTACACCCTTCCAGATTGGAACATCGTTAACTATTTTAGGAAATAGTCCGTCCATAAAATTTGAAAAACCTGGAATTGGTAAGTTATTAATTAATGTTCCCAGAGCACCTAAAATCATAAGTGGCATAATAACAACGAATGCATCTCGAATTGCCACCAAATGTCTTTGTGCCCCAATTTTTGAAGCTACTGGAATAAAGTGAATATCCATCCATTTTATAAATTTGTCCATGAGTAGTTCCTCCTTAAAGTTTAGTACTTATCCTATTTTTTTGTATAGATCTACTACCTCACCAGCTAAGTCTCTAAATGTAATCGCATTCATTAAATGATCTTGTCCATGAACCATTAATAAACTAACTGGTACCGGATCCCCTGAAGCTTCTTGCGTTAACATGGCTGTTTGAGAATGATGTGCTTCAATGAGTGATTTGTCAGCATCAGCTAACTTAGCAGCTGCGGTTTCAAAATCGCCTTTTTTAGCGGCGTGAATTGCTTCCATAGAATCACTTTTAGCGTTTCCACCATTAACAATCAGCCCCATGATTGTTTGCATTTGTGCATCATTTTCGTTCATATCTGATTACCCCTTTTATTTTTTATTTAATTAAGCTTTTAGCTGTTGCAAGAACTTTTTCGCCATTCATCATGCCGTAATCTTGCATATTGATAACTTCTACCGGAATATTTTTGTCAGCAACCTTTTTTTCAAATTCATCTTTCATAAAACGAACTTGTGGGCCTAACATTAAAATATCAACTGGTTTTGATTCAAGCATTGAATCTGCCTCTGAAGCACCAACTGCAAAGATTTCTGAATCATAGTTCTCTGCTTCTGCAGCCTTTTGCATTTTTGACACCAATAAACTTGTACTCATACCCGCTGAACAAACTAACATAATCGTTTTCATAATTTGCCACTCCTTTTTCTATTTATACTCTTATATACGCAAGTTCCATGCCAAAAATAAAGACCATCGAAAAGGCTTTAAGAAAGCGCTTTCGATGGTCTTTTATTTTATTTGCACACTACTAGTCACTATTACACACTGACTTTATTCAACGTATTACCCATAAAAATTTGGACAATATAGGCAACTTCATCATCTGAAATCTTAATATTATACATTTTTTCAACAATAATCAGGGCCGTTTTAACTATTTCCATCTGTAAATGATTCTCAGCTGAAAATTCTTGGACATTCTTAAACGGTTTAATTGATTGATTTTTCAATCTTGAATCTACTAGAAATGCTAGATGCATCATGATCCCTACGATAATCTCTGGATCAAGAACAATCTGTAAATCTGATTAAATTTTAATAATCATGGTTTGAATAGTATGAATTAAATCTGGGACAGAATTAACTGAATTAATACTACCTTCCAATGCATTAATTGTTTCTCGCGTTAAGTCGTTATCAGACAACATCCGCTGCAAAACTTGTAAGGTTTCATCATTAAAGATATCTAAAGCAGAAAAGAATGGCACTCTTTGGTAAGAAACCTCGACGGTACCAACAATTGCCTTCACATCATAATCGCGCATTAATGTATTAATGTGCTTTTTAAATGCATCTTTTTCTAAATATTGCATCCGAATTACTTTAACTTCGTCTTCGTTTACAATTGGCATAATACGATCATATAATCTTGCGGCGACACCTTCGCCGGTAAAACAAGCTACGATAACTGCTTTTTTCCTAGGATGCATATGGAAAAACTGCTCTTTTACAGACGATTCAAAAATATGTTGTGCATTTGCGTAAATATCTTCTAGTTCACGACCGGCAATCGCAATTCTTAATGATTCAAGCACAACTAACGTACTCGTCATTGAAACAGCTCGAATATTAATCCCTGTTTCTTCACCTAACATTGATGCAAAACTAGTTAAAGAGCCCATGTCAGTTAAAAGTAATAACCCTTTTTTCAATTGTTCCTGACTATCCAGTACATAATCTCGTACTTGATCATAAATTTCCGAAACATTTACATCAAGTGGCATATTAATTGCTTTTCCCTTTGTTGTACCAAGTAATTCTTGTGCTGTCTGTAACATAGAAGAAGCCGTTGATGCCCCGTGCATTAGCACGATGATACCGACTTTAATTTCATTTTGTTGTTTCTTAACACTTAAATCAGAGCTCAAAAACATTGTAATAAATCCAATTTCATCTAATGGAATTTCAATATCAAATTCATGTTCAATTTTATCTGCCATTTCCAGTGCAACACGAAAGGCTTTTGGATTTTTTTGTCGTAAATTATTTAAATCAGGATGAATAATTGCGACATTTTTCCTGATTCTTTCAATAGCACTAACAAGGTGTAATCCAAATGCAAATCGTGCATTTTCATTATATTTTTGCCCTAATTTATTCTGGGCTAAGTCATAAACTTCATTGGTAACCGTCCAAATATCATCTGGTAGTAACTCTTTTCGAACGCCTTCACCCGATAATTGTTCAATGTAATCTTTAAAATAACCTTTATCATCTGAATCGATTAACGTTTTAAGATTTAGTGATTTAAAATTCTGTTTATCAGTTTCACTCACTTTTTTATCAATTGTTTCATAAACCGTTGGTTTTTGATCGTTTTTTTCTACCGTTTCGCTATTTTTAAAAGTCACAACTTTTGTATTTTTTTCATTTGTTCGTTTCGCTAAACGTTCCATTAAGACATCAATTTTTTTATATTTGGATTTACCTTCCAAACGTCCTTTTTGAACATTCAATGGTAAGTCTTTTAATCTGATATATAACGAAGCCGTTTCATGCGTTCTAAAATACAAGAAGGCCTTTGCACAAACAACTTTAATATCCCTCTGAATTTGACCAATATTTGCTTCAGGCTCGTATAACATTAATGCAAGCATCGCATCTCGCTCAACAATAATATCTTGGCTCAATCTACCGACTTCTTGTTCAAAAAAATTCATGACTATCCCATAACGTTCATCAATTGTTCGTTTTGAGATAGGCGGTAATGTAATTGCCATTGGAATACGTCGATTAAATGTGCTCAAAAAATTTTCTGACGTTTCAGTCGTTGCCCCAATAATCTGTACACTCGCTTCTTTAGTAATTGAAGACTCTCCTAAAGGCCGATAAAACCCCTTATCAATAAAGGTAAAGAGCATTTCTTGTCCCTCAGGAGGTAATCGATGAATTTCATCTAAGAATAAAATACCACCGTTAGCTTTATCCATTAATCCTTTTTTATCTTGATCAGCACCTGTGTAGGCCCCTTTTTTAACACCAAATATATGCGCAAAAAGTAACTGTGGATTATTCGCATAATCCGCACAATTAAACCGGATAAAAGGCGCATCAGCCTTCACCATTTCTGATTCTAATGCAAACTGATACATACATTCAGCAAACAAAGATTTACCCGTTCCCGTTTCACCAAAAATAATTGTGTGTAGTCCTCTTGGTGGATATAAAATGGCTGCTTCGGCTTGTTGGATCATAACCTTTAATGAATCATTAGACCCGATTAACTTTTTGAAACTCATCTCTTTAACACTTTTATCATTAATTTCTTTTTGACGTGTTTCTTTTTCTTCAAGTGATGCCCACTGATAGAGAACAGGGCGCCCATCACTTTTTGTAACGTCACCATTTTTATATAAATCATTCAAATAACGACTCACATTTGCGCGATTGCAATTAAGCTCGTCTGCAATCTGTGTCGCATCCATCGCTATTTCCTTATTTTTTAAAAGATTATAAATATCATTTTTTCGATCTCCCAAGTTATCACTACTCCCTTACACGCTAAAAGAAAACGCTTACCACTAGTATACCGCAATCTTTTTTACATTTACACACTAATATTTGCTGGCTTACTTTTCTCCTTTTACACAGAAAATCATAACCTAAATAAAAAATCTTACTTTTCAGTAAGATTTTTTATTTACTCTGTAAATATTTTTTTAATTCTACAACACGACTAGCAAGTTCTTTTCCCATATCAGTTTCAGCAATTGTTTGTCTTTTAACTTCACTATCAATAATTCGTTTCACTGAAATAATATCTGTCCCATTTTCAATTGAATCCCACTTAGACGTAAAGGGTTGGTGAGCAACTAATTGTAAGCCATATGAATTAGAGAGCAGCGTATATCCACCAATTCCAGTAGTTGATTGGTAAGCTTTTGAGAAACCACCATCAATCACAATCATCTTTTTATTGGCCATAACCGGCTTGTGCCCACGCTTAACTGGTGTATGCCCATTAATTATTTTACCGTTATCTGGATTAAGCCCGAATTCTTCTAATATATGACGACAAAATGCTTCATCATGTCGTAATTTGTAATACGCATTTGGTATCTCAACTTGAACTTCTTCATCATTAATAAAGTAACGTTCAAAAGTTTTCATCGCATGTTTCCCAAATAAAGGCGATTTGGGTCCTTGCCATAAATACCAAAGTAAATCAGTTTCAAGGTCAGTAGATTTTTTAGGTTTAGCATAGCTTTTACGTAAATTATCTTCAAAAAAAGCTAATAATTCTGGTCCTGCATATGCTTTCCCTTTTAGCTCAAAGCCCTCCAATTTACCTTCTTGTGTAACTGGAATACAGCCGTGAACTAACAAGTTCCCATTATATCGTTTAAACATACTACCACGTGCCATCATAAAATCTAGATGTTCTCGTAATTTAGTCGCATGGATAAATGATTCTACTAATTTATCCATTATTTCTGACTCATCATCTGTTAATTTATACGGATCTGCCCAATCAACTGTTTGAAAACAAGTATCTTGTAGTGAATAATGTTTCCCATCGATTTCTATTTTTGACCCTTTGTTCCAAATCTTTTCTAAAATCGCACGATTTGCCATATCAAAATCAGGACGTCTTTTAATAATCTGTCCTTCTAATTTAAATTGAATAATAGCGATTGCCTGGTGTATTTTGGTCATTAAAAGTCGTTCGTCTTCTTTGATTTTTTCTTGTGCTGAATTAACTTTCGGTGAAAATGCTGGATTATCTTGATACGTTTTATCGGCAAATGTTGCTAAATGGCGTAAATTAATCCCATATGCATCTTCAACAATAGCTAAATTATTATATCTAGCACAAATTCGCAATAAATTAGCGATACATAAAGGCGAGCCAGCAGCACCACCTAACCATAAAATATCATGATTTCCCCATTGAATGTCAACTGAATGATAATCAAGAAGTGTCTTCATAATTTTATCTGGCGCAGGACCACGATCAAAAATATCCCCAATTACGTGTAAATGGTCAACGATTAACCTTTGAATCGTATACGCTGTAGCCGTTAAAAATGCTTCTGCTTGATTTAATTTAATTAAATTTTCTATTATACGATTATAATAATCTTTTTGATCAAGTTCATTGGAATTACTATATAATAATTCCTCTGTTATATACATAAAATCAGGTGATAGTGCCTTTCGTACCTTCGAACGGGAATATTTTGTTGCTGTCTTTTGTAACAACTCTATCATTCTGGCAATGGTATCTAAATACCACTGCTCCAATTCAGGTTGTGAAGTGAATTGTTGTTTTTTAGCAATTAGTTTTTCTTCTGGATAATAAATTAAGATTGCAAAGTCCTGTATACTCTCTTCAGTCAAACGGCCTTCAAAAATTTCTTGAATTTTTTGTTTAACATTTCCTGAACCATTTCTTAAAACATGTTGAAATGCGTTATATTCACCGTGAACATCACTAACAAAATGCTCCGTTCCTTTGGGTAGATTAAGAATGGCCTCTAAATTAATAATTTCAGTGACAATACTTTGTTTAGTCGGAAATCTTTTTTCCAATAACGTTAAATAATAGGGATTCATTTAAATGGCCTCCTTCATTTTATGATGCGCTTACAGTCACTATACCATGCCGGTTTGCCAATACCAATTACAACTTATTAAATGAGTCATATTATTATATATAAGCTTTTTTATAAACCAGCTACCTATACCAAAAAAGCAGACCAAAAGTTTTGGCCTGCTTCATTTATTCTTATTTAGTTTGAACAATTGCCGAAACTTCATTGGCTTTAACTGTCTCATTCAAATGATCAAACGTTATATTAGACACTTTATCCATATTCGTTAAAACGACCATCATCGTTGTTTCCTTACCAGCAGCTTTAATTGCGTTTAAATCAACTCGCGCAACTAAGTCACCTGGTTTAAGAGTTTCGCCTTCAGAAATAGTCACTTCAAAAGGTTTACCTTCTAATTGAACGGTATCAATTCCCATGTGTAATAGGACTTCTAATCCCGTTTCAGTCGTGATACTAATTGCATGTTTCGTTGGAAAGATACTTGCTACTTTACCAGCAACCGGTGTATAAATTTCGCCATTAGCTGGTTCGACTGCATAACCATCACCCAACATTTTTTCAGCAAAGGTAGCATCTTTAACATCCGAAATAGACATTAATTCGCCCTCTGCAACCGTATAAAACGTTTCACTACCAATAACCGTTGAATCATTATGATTAGCTGTAGCGCTTGATTTATCCGTCTCAGCCTGTAACTTTTCATTACTTAATGAAATAGAATCAGCCTTTGACTCATATAACTTACCAAGCTCGTCAGCAACAAATTGAACTTCAGTTCCAATAACGACTTGAATATTTGTTTTATCGATAACTTTAAACCCAGCAGCACCTGATGCTTTAAGTGCATCTTCATTAATATGGCTTGTATCTTTAACTTGTAGACGAAGACGGGTTGTACAATTATCAACGACTGTTAAATTATCTTTACCACCAATAGCAGCGTAAACAATTTGAGCTTGTCGTGCATATTTGTCATCCCCTAATTCAGGCGATAGTTGAATATCTTCAGTAATTGGTTCGCGACCTGGTGTCATTAAGTTAAATTTCTTAATGGCAAAATTGAATAGTGTGTAATAAATAATTGCCATCACAACACCTTGTACCAACAGCATTAGTGGCATATTAGCCATTGGTACACGTATACTCAAGACGTAATCAACTAAGCCCGCACTAAATGTAAATCCAGCTGTCCAGTGCATAAATGCGGCAAAAGCTAAAGATAACCCGGTTAATGCCGCATGAATGACGTATAAAGGCCATGCAACGAACATAAATGAAAATTCTAAAGGTTCACTCACGCCTGTGAAAAATGATGCAAATGCACCAGCTAGCATCAATGAGCCAACTTCTTTTTTACGTTCAGGTAAAGCATTTCGATAAATGGCATACGCACCAGCTGGTAGCCCAAACATCATGATTGGGAAAAATCCTGCCATGTACATACCTGTAGTTCCTTTAATTCCTGTATTACTCCAAAAGTTCCCGATATCATTAATTTTAGCAACGTCGAACCAAAATACTGAATTCAACGCTTGATGTAATCCGGTTGGAATTAAAAGCCGGTTGAAGAATCCGTATAAACCAGCTCCAACCCATCCAAGTCCAACCATAAACTTACCAAATGCAACTAACCAAGCATAAACAACTGGCCATGCAAATAATAAAGCTAAGGTAACAAAAATCATTACCAATGCTGACATAATGGGTACTAATCGTTTCCCACTAAAGAATGAAATAGCCATTGGTAACTTCACACTATGGAAACGATTATACATTGCTGCCGCAATTAATCCGGCAATAATCCCAATAAACACATTACTACTGATAGAACTAAATGCAGGATCAACATCTGTTACTTTTACTCCTAATAAAGCCGCAACCGAAGTCGGTTCCAACATTTTAACTGGAATTTCAAATGCAACAACACCAGCTAACGCAGCTGCGCCATCCTTGTTAGTCGACATTCCTAAAGCTAAACCAGCAGCAAATAATAATGCTAGATTACCTAGAATTGCGTTTCCGCCGGCCTGCATAAATGCCGCCGCAAACCAATCTTGTGGCAACCAAGTTCCAATTCCAACCAGTAATGCTGCTGCCGGTAGTACTGCGATAGGCAACATTAACGAACGTCCCATTCTCTGTAAATAACTTTTCATTTTTTATCCCCTTTTTTTCTTATAAAAACTATCATACAGGTTAGACCAAAAAAATTCAAATCAAATACAAATCAAGTGAAAAACGTGTATACAAGGCTTTAGAAAATAAATTAAACATCTATACCAATTTTATTTTTTAGACAAAAAAAAAGTTGCTTAATTATATTAAGCAACCAACTTTTTAGAAAACAAGCGTCCCCACACTAAATTTTCTCTTCGATATTCTGTGTCCTAATCAATAAACTCTTTGAATCATTTATTTACAAGACTTATTATGCCATGTAATTCCCCATAAAAAATATTAATATTTGAGGGTTAACTCGCAAATTTTGACATTTACAGCTTATTTACTGATATGACGGTCTTTTGTCCTTCTCGTAAGGGCAACTTCATTTAAAGTATTTAACGCTTTATTGTATTCAGGATTAAAATAAAAATCCATTGATGATAATTTAGCCATCGTCATTTGCATATTAATAGCTACTGACATGATATTAATCATATCTAAAATATCATGTTTCGAATAAATTTGTGCACCAACAATGACTTCAGTATCTTTCCTGTACACAACTTTTATAAGTATTTTGGAACCATTTTTAACGTAATCATATTGAATCTTATTTTCAATTGTATTGGATAGAACATCCAATCCGATATATGGTGCGTTTTCTTCAGTGACACCTGTCGTTGCTAAATAATGACCGAATAAGTTCATCCCCGCTGTTCCTTGCGTCGTTTCAACTTTAACAGGACTAAATAGACCCGTACAGTTATACGCCGCCACAATTGCACCTTTAATAGCGTTATTAACAAGAGGTTGATACTCTCGACGTTGGCTGACAGTTTGTTTAAATCCGGCATTATCACCTGCTGCATAGATGTCTTTATCACTTGTCTGCATGTAATCATTGATTTTAATGGTATTATTTTGATTAAGTTCAACAGCGTCTCTCAAAAAATCATTGTTAGGTTTTAATCCAACCGAAAAAACGACTAAATCACAGGCGATTTCTTGGTCAGTTGTCGAAACGCTAACTATTTTGTTATTCTCATCCACATTAATAGCATGAACATCATTTTTTAATACAATCTTTATCCCTTTTTCTCTTAAATCATCAATTATCCGATTACCAATTTCTTGATCTACGTACCGTGTCAAAACACCTCCCATAGCTTCAACTACTGTAACATCAACTTTTTCGCCTTTACGTCCCTCATAAATTGAGCTAGCTAATGCAAGCCCCACTAATCCTGCACCAACAATTAAAATACGCCTATTAGTTGGGCACAACTGTTCCATAGCCTTTTTTGATTCTTCTAAATTTTTATAAAAAACAACATTTTCATTATCTATCCCTTTAATATGTGGTTTAACAACCTTAGACCCATTAGCTAAAATTAATTTGTCATAGTTGCTGTAACTGTATTGTTTATCTGCATTAACAAAGTATAAACGTTTATCCTCCGTACTAACGTGCAACACTTCAGTACCAAGCATCAATTTAATACCTTCAGACTCTAACGCAGCAGGTGTCGCATAACTCGCTTCTTCTAAGTTATCAATAACCCCATCAAATAACAAATTAATTCCAGATGAGATATAGCTAACGCTATCTTTCATTTCCATAATAATTACTTCGGCATTTGGATCTGATTTTGAAATTGTTCTAGCGGCAGCTATCCCTGCGTGCGTTCCGCCGATAATGACATACTTCATTATTTTTCCTCCAAGCTTTGCGTGTTAATTTTTCTAACCTTATCAATTTCTAAAATTTCATTTACGACATCAGTAATAACTTGATCTGAACTAACACCAATTTCTGACATCACATATAATGGTGAATTAAATTGATCTTGGTTAACACCCATCCTATTTGTCACAATTAAATCATATTCTTTACCTTCTTGATAAATTTCTACTTGAGCGTTTAAAACGCTGCTTAAAACACGTTCCATAATGATTACGGTTAGTTTTTCCATAATTGGATCACGATTAATTAATAAGCCAATTTTTAAAACGTCATCAAACTCGAAGTTTAAAATATTCAAGATATATAAATACTGATTTTGTAGATAATATAAATCATCTGGCGAATTTAAGCCATCGAACTGTGTAACAGATTGATACGCCGTCAATAATTTTTGAATGATCTGCGAAAAGTCTTCTCGTTCTAATGATTTACGATTAAATTCCATAATTGTTCGATTATAACTAAAACTTTCACCTTTAAATATGGCTAATTTGCTGTATGAATTAAATAAATTATAAGAAATTTTTGAATCCCGTTTGAAGTAAGTATATTTCTCAATATCACTCCAAAAAAGACTAATTGCACTATTGATGGGTGTTTTTTTATCAATATCGTCATCTTTAATTTGAACATATAATTCAGAATCGTTTTTAATTAAATCAAATCCAATTAAAAAGTAATAGAACCCAACAGCATCTTCTTCAGAAAAGGAAAGTGAATATTTTTTTAAAAATCTAAAAAGACTTAATTTAACTTTACTGTATGCGAGATTATTTTTGATTAATTCACGAGAAATAGGCGTTAATGTCTGAACATGTTGCTCTTTATATGAATTAATTCGAATATAAATTTTAAGCCATAGAAAAACTCTAAGTTTCTCGTCGTCTTTCCATCCTAAGTCATATTGTTCATCTAAAACATTAACGTAATCGTTAATCGTCTCATTTCTAGATAAGAGTTCTTCGCGATCAGTGAATGGAACCACCCTAATGAAAAAAAGGTAATAAAAATAATTCAGTTGAATTTTAGTCCCAACTAATCGTCGATTTTTAATTTTTAGATCAAATCCTGCTAACGTTTCATTTAATTCTTTAATTCACCTTGTTATTGACGACCCACTGATATGTAATTCGTTCTCAAGATCAATTAAATTCAATGTTTCATTCGCATACAAATACATTATTATTTTGTATTTATACGATTCTCTTAAAAAATCAGTACTAATATTCGATAAATTTGTCGTACCATCTACTTCAAATTCAACGTTATTAGCGCTCACTTCAAAATGAACATGACCTGAAGCGGTAGCTTCCTCAAGCGTTATTTCAATATTTTTTAGGTACATTCGTAAAGAATTACCAGATATTTGGAGTAATTCCATTAATTTTTTCTTACTTAAATAACCACCATGTGTTTGTAATAGTTCTAGTATTTGGTTAAAAGTTCTTTCCTGCCCATCTAAAAAATCTTCCATATACATAAAAAAATCCCCAGCTTCACTTGACCACTTACCCAATACGATTAAAAAGGCCAATTTAATTTAATTCTATTAATATGTTACCGCGAAAAGTGATAAATTGGTATTAATAATTTTATTTTTAATTTTATTTAATTTACCCCTTGCATTTTCGGTATATACTTGTTATATTAAATGAGTAACCTAATCAATAAAACTTATTCAGTACCTCCCCCAAGGACTGAATACCAAAATCAATCCCCCAATTGATTTTGACTGTTTTACCCTTTTCGACACTGTAACTTATGTTACGATGTCGTTTTTTTTTGCCTAAAAATAAGTATTTACTCTTTCAAAACCTAACTTTATCAATGCTTATACGCTAAATATACCTAACTTCTTTATTCTCTTTTATTTAACATAATTTCGTCACACTTTCTTCATAATTACTTGTTATTATATAAACATACCTTAATTAAATAACTTTTAACTTTAATTTGTTCTCCCAAACAAATTAAAATGATAATTAATTTCTTCCCGAATATTAATTATCCCTACTCCTTTTAATCCATTACCTCTCCCAGGTAGTGGATTTTTTTTATTGGCCTTGCATAATTTCAATGATTGCTTGATAGTCTGAACCTGGCGTCACTATATGAACACCATTAAAAAGGTTTGATAACGATTCAATTAAATTTTGCGAAGCTGCAATACCGACCTTACGTTCATCATTTTGCAACGCCGCTTGTTTCAATTCTGCCATAAACTTATTTGGTAGTTCAATACCCTGAACGTTATCTTGAATAAATTGAGCACGCTCAAATGAAAGTATCGGCATTACACTGATAAAAATAGGTATAGCCACTTCATTAATGGTGATCCAATCTTTTAATCGCTGAACATTTGTCATATCAAATACCGGTTGCGTGATAATATAATCTACTCCTGAATGAATTTTTCGATTAATATCTTCAAATTCAAAATCTAAATTTATCGCATTAATATTAAATGCCCCACCAACTTTAAATTGTGATTTACTATTTAATTCACGATTAGATGGCGATATTCCTTGATTCATTTTTTTAATTGTTGTAATTAATTGTTGCGATGTTAAATCATAGACATTTGTGGCACCTTGTATTTTTGTAGGATTCCCTTTAATAATCATTAAATTATTTAAACCAACAGCACTTAATCCCATTAATTTAGATTCTAATCCGACTAAGTTGTAATCCCGTGTTGTTAAATGTAGGATTACTGGAATCTGTTTTTCACTAAGTTTATATCCCAATAATATATTTGAAACGCGGGGCATCCCTAAAGGATTATCCGTAATTGATAATGCGTCAATATCTAATTTCATTAGTGCGCTAGCACCTTTAAAAAAATTATCCAGATTAAGCGTGCTTGGCGTATTCCACTCAACTAAAACCGTTTTGGTCATTTTCACTTTCTCTATAAAATTCAAAATACCTTCCTCCAAATCAAATTTCATATCACCTTACAATGTTAATTGTAAACTAACAAAACTGTCACATGCCTATGTTTTAATAAATAAAGCCGTATACTATAAATATACACACAAGATACTTTGTGTGTAACTTAATTCTACTATAAAAAAATACGATTATATTTTAGTTTAATTTTTCATCTAGATCTAACCTACTCCCCCCAGAGTCTCGAATAGATTAGTATTTTCTCACCACTACTTTTAAAAGTAGTGGTGTTTTTTTTACATTTATAGTTTTTCTTTTTAACGTCATATTTTCTTCACATTTACTTGTTAGAATAACTTCATACCTTAATTAATAACTTTTAATTTTAATTTATTTCCCCGAATAAATTAAATAAGATGATCAACTTTCCCCGAAGTTAATCACCCTTACCCTTTTCCGACATTGCCTCCCCTTGTAATGTCGGTTTTTTATTTGCGTTCTATTTCTAGTAGTTGCTTTTTCATATTAATCCCACCGCGATAACCCCCTAAGCTGCCATCTTTTCTTAAAATACGATGACAAGGTATTACAATTAATATAGGATTACGACCAACTGCACTAGCAACAGCGCGAATTGCTTTAGGATAATCAACTTCTAAAGCTAACTCAGAATACGTTCTCGTTTCACCGTATGGAATAAGTTGAAGTTGTCCCCAAATTTCTTTTTGCAGCATCGTCCCACTCAAATTAAAATCAACGGGGATCGTAAATTTTTGAATTTCATGGTCAAAATAGGCTTGTAGTTCTTCAATTATACTTTTAAAAATCTTGTCATTCTCTTCGAATTTAGTTCTTGGATAAAATATTTCAATTTCACTTCTTAACCCATTAGGCGACCCAACAAAACTCAATCCTTTATCAGTCATCCCTAGCCAAAAATAATCCGTGCCATTAAACCAATTCATTAAGTACATGTCAAAATCTCCTATTCAATCCCAGACAAATTTGCGCCATGAACTTCTGCGATATTATATACGATGATAAATGCATTTGGATCAATCGTATGCACCTTATTTAACATTTGTTGATAATTTTGATTTTCAACAATAATCATCAACATTTCTTTGCTTTCACCTGAATAACCACCTTTAGCATCAAAGATTGTTAGACCTCTATCTATAGTTGTATTAATATCTTCTTTTAATTTTTTTAATCCCTCTTCTGTACTCATCACATATAAAACTTTTTTACGGTCCAATCCCGTTTCAATATAATTCATAATTAAATACGTGATTATTAAAGAAAAAATCGCTAAAATAAATGCTTCAGAACCCGAGACAAATATATTGAAAAAACACACAATACCATCAATTATTAATAGACTGGTTGCAGGTTTAATATTGAAATATTTTTTGATTATTAGTGGTGGAACCGTTGTTCCACCACTGGATGCATCAATTCGATAGAGAATTGATATTCCCACCGCAAAAACTGCGCCACCGACAATAACAGCTAATAATCTATCCTCGACAATATTTATTTGAGGCGTAATCGCTAAAAATAACGGTAATACAAAACTACCAATCATAATTTTTTTAGTCGTTGAACGCTCTAACATAAAATAAGCCAAGATCAATAGCGCCATGTTAATGCTCAATAATACAATCGAAACGTTCCAATTAAAAGCTGTTTCTAAAAGGATTGCAATACCAGTTGCACCACCAACCGCAACTTCTTGTGGTGCGTAGAAAAAATTAATACTTATTGCAATCATTTCTAACCCAATTAACATTAATAAAAATTGAATAACTTGTGGTTTCATCCTATTTATCATAAAGGCCCTCTTTCTGTTCTAAATTTGTAACCCCTTACTATTTAGCATACCGAATTTTATATCATAAAACAAATTTTCGATTTATGGCACAAAAAAAGCATCTCTAAACAGAGATGCTTTTACTACTTTATTCGAAACTTTCAGTTGTCATTGAAGCTTTGTATAAATCAATAACATCATTTACTGACATATCAACATAAACAGCACTATCTAATTTTCCAACTCTAACAGCTGATTCAGCCATTACTTTAAAGTTTGTTTCTTCATTGATGTCAACACCGGGTAACGTTGTTGGTACACCTAACGATTTAACCCAGTCATAAACTGATTGAATAGCTTTATCAGCAACGACTTGGTCATCATCATCTTGAATATGCCAAACATTGCGACCAAATTTAGCAAACTTAGAAACCGTATCCGCAGATAAAACGAATTTCATCCAACGAGGTGTTATAATACCTAGCCCAACACCATGAGTAATATCGTAGTACGCTGATAACTCATGTTCAATAGAATGGGATGTCCAGCCATCTTGATAACCTAATCGCATAATACCATTTAATGCCATTGTTGATGACCACATTAAATTAGCACGAGCATCATAGTTATCAGGTTCCGCAACTGCAATTGGTGCCCATTTAATAACTGTTCGCATGATACCTTCAATCATACCGTCAGAAACATCATTATTTTTTTCTTTATCAAAGTATTGCTCTGTCAAATGAGAGAAAATATCAATTGAACCAGCAGCAGTCTGCCATTTTGAAACACTCATTGTTAATGCTGGATCCAAGAATGAAACAGCTGGTGTTTTGGGACCAAAACTACCTATTTTTTCATTTGTTTCTGGATTTGAGATAACTGATCCAGCATTCATTTCAGTACCAGTAGCTGCTAACGTTAAAATATCGACAAAAGGTAATTGATCAATTTTGAAACGTTTTGAGGGGTCTAATGATAAATCCCAAGGATCTCCTTCATAAAATGCTGCTGAAGCAATCATTTTTGAAGCATCAACAACAGAACCACCACCGACAGCTAAAATAACATCAATTTTATTTTCTTTAGCTAACTTTTGACCTTCACGAACTGAACCCACTTTAGGGTTTGGTTCGATTCCTGCTAATTCAACAACATTTAAATCACTCAAAATTTTCTTTACTTTGTCATATAAACCTGAACGTTTAATTGATCCACCACCATATGTTAATAATACATTGGGACCAAATTGTGCAACCGCATCATGTAATTCTGTTTCGATACGATCTGAACCAAATCGAATATCAGTTGTATTTTTAAATTGAAAATCTTTCATAAATATAATCTCCTTTGTATTTTGAAGTTATAGTCAAAGTTATTTCAAATGAACAACTACATTATAACCCCTTTAGGCGATGTCATTCCAATACAAGCCTTTACTAAAAGAAGATTCACCATTTTACTGGTGAATCTTCTATAAATATAAACGATTATTGTGTGACTCTTTTAGCTTCATCTTTTGCATGAATCATGCTTAAAATTTTTCTTGAAATTGGTCCAACAATAATTAGTTGTAACGGTACCGCAACAATAATATTGTGTCCAACAGTAGAAAGATAAGCAGACCAGAAATGAGCAGGCATACCACCTTCAATAAGTAACCCATAAAGTGACATAAAAGCGACCATTCCACAAATCATCATTCCTGAGATTGCGAGAATCATTTGCCACATTTTATCATGATTAAGAGGTAACTTATCAGCAATTGCCATCGCAATTTTACCGACAACTAAAACATCTAAGATAAAAGCAACAATAAAACCAGGAATGAATCCAAGTAATAACGTCACAAGACCTAGTTTTCCGACTAATAATAAATTGTATGCACTCATAACGAAAACCATCATCGAGCACATTAATGTTGTAAAAATAATTCCTTCTTTTGCATTTGTTGGCATATATCATTCTCCTTAATAACTTTAATAAAATATAATGTTACACAAAATAACTCACTGTCATAAGTCTTTTTTTTGAATATTAAAGCATTCTCATTGTAAGCGATTAAATCGATTGATTGTGCTACCAATTACATTACGTTATACTATATCCATAACGATTAAGGGGAGATTTCTATGTTAATTGCACTTATATTATCTTGGATTGTTGCACTTGAACACTTATTTATTATGATTCTTGAACTATTTTTCTCAACTAGTTCAATCGCTCAAAAAGCCTTTGAATTAAGACCAGAATTTTTAAATCAGAAAGAATCAAAAGTATTAATGGCTAATCAAGGGCTATACAATGGTTTTATTAGTATCGGTCTAATGATTGTACTTTTCATTCTAACTGGTGCTGCGCTTAAATCAATGTTGTTGCTTTTTACAGGATTTGTTTTTATTGCTGCTGTTTTTGGTAGTTTAACATCTGCAAAAAAAATAATTTTAGTACAAGGATTACCTGCATTACTGGCCTTTATCGCAATTACTTTAGCTTTATAGACTAACTAAAATAACGTTAATCATTAAGATTAACGTTATTTTTTTACGCTATTTAATTTTTAACGCTTCAAGTTGAACCTCAATATCAGCTAATTTAACATCAGCCTCTAAAAGAGATGCAGCAGTATAAGCACTTTCGATTAAAGCTGTATCGTACAGATGAACTTTTTTATCTGTGAATTCCATGACCATATTTAAATTCATCTTAGCACTTCCTAAATCATAAAAAGCTAACAACTCATCGGCACTATTTTCGTCAAAAGCTGCTTGGATTTTATCAAATGATGTACCAACTCCGTTATCATCAGTCCCACCAGCTGTTGTGATTGAGACACTTGCTGCAACTTGATCTAATAGTCGCTTGATACCTTCTGCAATTTCAGGAACATGCGATACAATTACAACCCCATATGTCATACTAGCACCCCCGTTTCCAGTAATGCCTCAAATAAATAGCCACTCGACATAGCTCCTGGATCAACATGACCGACAGAACGTTCTCCGAGATATGATGCACGTCCCTTTGTTGCAACAAGCTCTTTGGTTGCTTCAACATCTGCTTGTATTTTTTCAACTGTTATTTGCTTCATTTTAATATCCCCTAAAACTGGATTCCAAACATCAATCATGGTTTTAGCTCCAACATCTGAATCACCGCGTCTTTTAATACCATCTAGTCCCGCAGCTATTAATTTAGCTGGATCATTTGTTTCTTTACTTAATTTAGACATTTCAATAAAAGCCGTTCCATAAAGTGGCCCAGAAGCACCACCAACAGATTTAATAAAGGCCATTGCGACACTTTTAAATAAGTCTGATAAGGATTCAAATTTTTGATTTTTTAATAAATCTTGAATTGTTTCGGCACCACGAGCCATATTATTTCCGTGGTCTCCATCACCAATTGGTGTATCTAGCTCACTCAAATAAGCTTTATTTTCACTTATTTTCTCTGAAAAAATCTGGAACCATTCTGTTGTATTTTCAATTGTTAGCATTTTATTATCTCCTCTTACCAAGCGATTGTATCTACCGTATAATTTAAATAAGAAAGCCATTTATCATCTTCAATTTTAAATAATGTCAAAGAAATTCCAGCCATATCTAATGATGTCATATAATTACCGACCTTTGTAAATGCGACATCGACTTTTTTATTATTTAATTGATCAAGCGTATCGTTCATAAAAATATATTGTTCCATTAACGGTGTTGCTCCTAATCCGTTAACTAAAACGGCATATTTATCATCAGATTTCATATCAAATGCAACTTTTAGTTTACTTAGTAACTCTTCAACCAATTCCTTAGAAGGTTTTAATTTTTCACGACGATATCCGGGTTCACCATGAATTCCTACGCCATATTCAACTTCATCATCTGCAAGTTCAAATCCTGGTTTACCAACTTCTGGGACGGTCGCACCACTCAATGCAATCGCAATTGTTTTAATATTTGGCATCACTTTTTTAGCAAGTTCATCTATTTCATCTAATGTAGCTCCTTGATCTGCAGCAGCACCCAATATTTTATGCATGAACACTGTTCCCGCAACACCACGTTTTCCTTGTGTATATAGACTATCTTCAACTGCAATATCATCATCTACAACAATTGATTTCACTTTAATTTCATCTATTTCAGCAAATTCTTTGGCCATATCAAAATTCATGACATCGCCGGAGTAATTTTTCACAATACAGAAAACACCTTTACCGTGATTAGCAGCTTTGATTGCTTCATAAATTTGGTCTGGCGTGGGTGAAGTAAAAACTTGTCCAGCAACTGCACCTGACAACATACCGGGACCTACAAAACCAGCATGGGCAGGTTCATGTCCACTTCCACCACCACTAATGAGTCCAACTTTATCTTCCATCGATGCCACATCACTTCTAACCATAGCTTCCGTACTATCAATTTTACGTAGGTATTGTGGATAAGCCTTAACTAACCCATTAACCATTTCACTTACAATATTTTTTGGATCATTAATTATTTTTTTCATAGTATCCCCTTTTCTGTCTGTTTTAGGTACTTCTCCATTATATTGCAAACGTTTACAAATAACCAATTAAACTAGCTTTTATTAATAATTCCATGACCATTCAATTCTCAAGACACAAAAAAAGAGTTTCCAAAATCATAACGATTTTGAAAACTCTTTTTGAAAGAACTAAATAATAAATTATTTAGCTGCGCTTGTACCGAACCATTCAATACGATCTTCAACAAGATCAGTGATTGCTTTTGTACCTGGTGCAAATAATTTACGAGGGTCATAACCTTTACCTTGTTGGTCTTTACCTTCTTCAATATATTTACGAGTAGCAGCAGCGAATACTAATTGACATTCAGTATTAACGTTGATTTTTGAAACACCCATTTTAATAGCTTTTTGGATTTGGTCTTTAGGAATACCTGAACCACCATGTAATACAAGTGGTTGTTCGATTACAGCAGCTAATTCAGCTAAGCGATCGAAGTTTAAACCAGTCCAGTTAGCTGGGTATTGGCCATGAATATTACCAATTCCACAAGCTAAGTAGTCGATTCCTGTTGCAGCAAGTTCTTTAGCTTCGTTAACGTCAGCTAATTCACCAGCTCCGACAATTCCATCTTCTTCTCCACCAATTGAACCAACTTCTGCTTCAACTGAGATACCTTTAGCATGTGCTAAAGCAACGATTTCTTTTGTTTTTTCTAAGTTTTCTGCAAATGGTAAATCATGACCATCAAACATAACTGAGTTGTAACCAACTTCGATACATTCTTTAGCAGCTTCAAAATCACCATGATCTAAATGCATAACAACGGGAACAGTGATACCCATTGATTTAATAGTGTCTTGAACAAGGTGTAAAGCTAATTCATATCCACCCATATATTTTGCAGCACCCATTGATGTTTGGATTAAAACTGGAACACCTTTTTCTTGGGCTGCAGCAAGAATACCGCGAGTCCATTCTAAGTTGTTTGTGTTAAAAGCACCAACAGCGTAATGACCTTCACGAGCAGCGTTAAACATACTTGTACCATTTACTAATGACATTTGAAGTCCTCCTAGATAAATTACAATACGTCTGTATTGCATTTTTTAATACAGGTACATTTTAGCACATTTAATCATCAGATAAAACTTTCATTTTTTAAATAAAACTAATTATCAATAATTTTAATATAAAGGCAACCGTTCATCATTGATTTAACAGACTTACACACTAACATCTTCAAATTTAAATTCATTGATATTAATTAAACCCATATCAGTTATTTTCAATTCCGGTATCACCGCTAACGACATAAAGCTTAATGTCATCACAGGATCCACCGTATCATTAATGCCGAGCTCTCTATAAGCAACTTTATTAAATAGTTCAAGCTGTTCTGATATCCATTCTCCAGATTGGTCACTCATCAATCCGCCAATTGGCAATGGAATTGATATTAAAACTTTGTTATCTTTTGTCAGGACCATCCCACCTTGAATATCTTTCAAAGTCTCAATTGCCAACGCCATATCTTGATCATTAGTTCCTGTTGTAATTAAATTATGTGAATCATGTGCAATAGAAATAGCAATTGCCCCATGTTTAATACCGTAATCTTTCAAGACACCCGTGAAAATATTTCCCGTTTCATGGTGCCGTTCAATAACTGAAATTTTAGAAACTGGAATACTTGAATCGTAGATAAAATTACCTAGTTCATCACGACTAACATTAATTTCTCTATCTATTGTAATTGCTTCGTTAGGAATTACTTCAATTGCATGAACTCTATTACTTGTTAGAGGCAGAACTAATTTTTCTTGACTAAAGTTAGCTAAATGGACTGACGATTGGACACTATCAATTGTATAGCTTTTAGTTTCTAGTAAATATTTTCCCTCTTCAGCAACTTTTTCACCAGCAATATAGACACTTGAAATTAGCATATCCGTTAAATCACTAATAATTGTTAAGTCTGCTCTAAGTCCAGGTGCAATAGCACCTCTATCTTTAAGCTCACAACACTCAGCGGTATTAAGTGTCGCCATTTGAATGGCAACTAAAGGATCTATACCTTCTTCGATACAAATTTTCAAACTATTATCTAAATGACCCTTTTCAATAATTGTTTTCGCTTGGACATCATCTCCACATAGAATGGCCCTTCTAGAATTAGTGGTTGTGACACCTTTTAATAGTGTTCTTAAATTATGCGTGACAGATCCTTCACGTAGGAAGACGTACATACCACGGCTTAATCGATTTTGCATTTCTTCAAGGGTTGAGCATTCATGATCATTTTGAATTCCTGCGGCAATATAGGCATTTAAATCTTTGTCATAAACTTGAGGACTATGCCCATCAATTCGTTTATTTAAATTTTTTGCGACCAGTAATTTATCTAAAATATCACTCTCAGCATTAATCACACCAGGGAAATCCATAAATTCAGCTAAGCCACTTGTCTCATTATTCGTGAGTGGTTTAATCATGTCTTTGGCCGAAATAACCGCTCCAGAATTTTCCATTTTTGTTGCTGGAACGCATGAAGGCAGCATGTATTGGATATTAAGGGCTGTTTCTTTAGCTGCATTAATCATATAGTCGAGTCCAACTAGGCCCGCTACATTCACAATTTCATGTGGATCTGCCATGACCGTTGTTGTCCCATGCGGCGTTATTAAACGGCCAAACTCTTCTGGTCCAACGTAGGCAGATTCTATATGAATATGTGGATCAATAAATCCTGGTGAAATATATTGACCATGAACATCAACCGTCTTATCCCCATCATATTGGCCACCGATTCCAGCAATAAGGCCATCAACAATTGCGACATCCCCAGTCATTACCTGTGCATTATAAACATCAATAATTTTGCCATTAGTTAAGACTAAATCAGCAGGAATTCGGCCAGCAGCAACATCAATTAACTTCTTTAAATTTTCTTTTTCCATCATAACTCCTTATCCTTTAAGAGATGATATCTTAATAATTGGATCAACTATTTCTAAAGCGACACAATCTACCATGCCTAAATCAGTAATTGCCAAATCTGGAATTGCCGTAATTGGTAAAAATGACATATAAAATATTGGATCAGGTAAATCACTACCCATTAAATTTGACCCTTTTCTTAGCGCAATTTCGCCAGTTTCAATTTCACTTGGTAATAAGTCGCTCATGATACCACCCACAGGTAATGCTAAAAATGAAATAATTTTTCCATCAATAACAACAATTTGACCACCGCCTGCTTTAATTAATTCATTTGTAGCAATCGACATATCATTTGCATTGACACCCATAACGACAATATTATTATCATCAGGTGCAGAAGATGATGCCATTGCCCCTTTTTTCAAGCCCCATCCAGATGTAAATCCAAGTGCCTGATTTCCATTTTTACCAAATCGTTCTAATACAGAAACTAAAGCGACATCTTTTTCTGGACTAGGTTGTACGATATTATTTTCTATCGTTAATTCAACATCTTTTCTTTTTCGAACAAAAGCACCCTGACTATTAATTGTTTGGACAGTTGCCATTCCTACTTTTTCATTAACTTTATATTCAAAATCTTTTTCAGAGGTTAACTCATGCTTCAACTGGCCTTTAAATAAATTACTTCTGATTGGTGCAATCAACATTTCACTTATTTTTTTATTTTTGGCAACAACTTTGCCCCGACTAATAACCATTTCTACATTAAATGAACTTGGCTGATCAACAATCAATATGTCAGCAAGTCTTCCTGGCGATACAGACCCAACTTGATCATCAATTCGATAAGCTTCAGCACTATTTATTGTTGCCATTTGAATTGCTGTAATTGGTTCTACACCTGCTTGAATAGCTAATTTAACAAGGTTATCAAGATGTCCTTTTTGTAAAATATCAGATGCAGTTACATCATCTGTACAGAAACTAACATGTCGTGCAATTGCTGGATTAACTTCAGTAACTGCTCGAATATTTTCTGCCAAGAAATGTGTAACGGATGATTCCCTGATTAAAATATTCATCCCATTCCGTGCTTTTTCAACAAGCTCCTCATGACTATAACTTTCATGATCTAAGCGAACACCACTTGCTAAATACTCATTCAATTTCAATCCGGTTGCCATTGGTGCACAACCGAAAATGGGTTGGTGATTATTTTGTGCGTGAACCAACGTTTTTAACGTATCTTCATCTTGTGTTTCAACAGCTTCTCTAACCGTTTCCCAGATACCGTAACATTCTGTCCATTTTTGAATTGTTTCTTGAACATCTGAATCGATGTTAAAAGCAATTGTTGATTTTGGAATTGTATATGGTGTCTTATATGGTGCACCCCAAAATAAATTAAGCGGTAATTTTTCTACCTCTTTAAAAACTTCTTGAACACCTTCTAGTCCGGCAACTGATATTGTTTCATCTAAACCAGAAATAATACTCGTTGTTCCAAAAGGTACAACAGCATTAGCAAAACTTGTCATACTCATTTTGCTACATTCAACGTGAATATGTCCGTCAATTAATCCTGGCGTTATATACTTTCCAGTTGCATCTATATGTTCCGTATCATTGCCGATATAAGCTTCAATATTACCTATCGCAACAATTTTCTCTTTATAGATAGCTACATTTGCTTGATAAATCTCACTTGTCATAACATTAACTAACTTGCCATTTTCGATTACTAAATCTGCAGGAATTTTTGCTGCACCTGCAGAAATATAGTCTTTTAACTGTGCTAACGTCTGTGTCATTTAGTTATCCACCCATCAATTTTATATGTTATTGAAGAATATTTAATACGTAAAGTAAGAATAGGAATACAAAGAACAAGATATACATTACAGGCCCGATTTCTTTTCTACGACCTGCTGCCATCATTGTAATTGGGTATAATACGAAACCAAAGGCAATACCATACGAGATGTTGTAAGTTAAAGGCATTCCGACAACCATTAAAAATGCTGGTACTGCTACTTCAAATCGACCCCAATCAATACCCTTTAATGATTGTGCCATTAAAATACCAACAACGATTAAAACGGGCGCCGTCACTTGTGATGTCACAACTGTCAGAAGTGGTGAAAAGAATAAACTTAGAACGAACATAAACCCGACAACTAATGATGTCAGTCCAGTTCTTCCCCCAACTGCAATTCCAGCTGATGATTCAACATAAGCAGCAGTTGGTGTTGTTCCCAGAACAGATCCGGCTAACATTGAAGCAGAATCAGATAATAACGCGCGACCAACTCGTGGCATTTTATTATTTTTCATAAATCCTGCTTGAGTAGCTAACCCGATTAAAGTTCCCGCCGTATCGAAAAAGGCTACCATCAAGAATATTAAAACAACAGACCAAAGTTGAAGTGAGTTAATTTTATGTAAATTTTCAACCCCTACTCCAAATGTTGGTGCCAAACTTGGAACAGAAGAAATAATATGTGTTGGTAATTTGATAAGTCCCATAACTAACCCTAAAATAGTTGTCGCAACCATTCCAATAAAGATTGAGCCAGGAATTTTTTTAGCCATTAAGATAACAATCACAACGAGTCCAAAAATTGTCAGCCATGTAGTTGGCACCGTTAGTGAACCAATCGCGACCAATGTTGATTGGTTTCCAATGATAAGTCCACCTTCTTGTAATCCAACAAAAGCGATAAACAACCCAATACCTGCGGCCATTGCTAATTTTAAGTCATGTGGAATTGCATCTATCACAATTTCACGAATTTTAAAGAACGTAATAAGCATAAAGATAATTGAGGCAACCACAACACCGGCCATTGCCGTTTGCCATGGAATACCCATTCCAATAACAACTGAATAAGTAAAGAATGCATTGTCACCTAATCCTGGAGCAATTGCGATAGGATAATTAGCTAAGAATGCCATCAAGAAACAACCGAACGCGGCAGATATTGCTGTTGCTGTAAACACAGCTCCTTTGTCCATACCCGCAGCGCCCAAAACTTGAGGATTAACGAATAATATATAAGCCATAGATACGAAAGTTGTTAATCCAGCCATTGATTCACGTTTAACCGTTGAACCTGACTCATTAATATGAAATAACCGATCAAAAATACCTGATTTTCCCTCTGTATTATTCATGCAATATAATCTCCCTATGTTGTGATTTTTTATATTATGTACAGTATATTACGCGAATTAAATAAAAAATCAATACAAAATACGCACTTTTGTAGATTTATTAACATTTAAAGTTCGTGTTTTGACTATTTTCAAAAATAAAAAAACTGTTAAAAAGGTTTTAACAACCAATCTAACAGTTTTTAAGTGCTAACTAACTTTTATATTTTTTTAATTTCCGTAAGGATTATCGATTAATTTAGTACGTTTAACTTCATCAATATTATGCGTTCCAGTTAATTGCATTGTTAATTCTAATTCATGTTGGAAGTAATTAAAGACATTTTGAACACCTTTATGACCACCAAGTGCCAAGCCATAAACAACTGGGCGACCGATTGCAACTAAGTCTGCACCACTTGCTAAGGCTTTATAAACATGAGCTCCACGTCTTACACCACTATCAAAGACAACAGGCACACGCTTATCAACAGTTTCTGCTACTTCTTGAAGTGCATCAAATGCAGCGATTCCGCCATCAATTTGACGACCACCATGATTTGAAACCCAGACGCCACCAGCACCTGAATTAATTGCAACACTTGCATCTTCTCCACCTTGGATTCCTTTAACAAAGACAGGTAAACCTGAATATTCTGCTAAGAATTCAACATCTTTTGGACTTAAGCGTTGCTTTGCTGAACCATAAACAGCATCCATTGTTTGACCAACACCACTTTGATAAGCTTGAACAATTGGCATTGCTAGTGGGAAAGTGAATCCATTACGTTTATCTGTTTCACGATTACCACCAACAGTTGCATCAGCAGTTAAAACAATTGCTTTAACCCCATTAGCTTTTGCTTCATCCATAATATTACGATTAATACCATCGTCTTTACTCATATAGAATTGGAACCATTGTGGTTGACCATTAGCTTGACTTGATATTTCTTTAAATGATTTCGTTGCAAATGAACTTGCTGTGTAGATTGAACCATAATCTGAAACACCCTTAGCGCTATCAATTTCACCTTTAACATGAGCTAATGCATGTGCAGCAACTGGTGCCATAATAATAGGCGATGTGATTTCATCTCCGAAAATAGTTGTTTTTGTATCGGGATGATCAATTTCTTGTAACACTCTAGGTCTAATTAGTTTATGATTAAATGCCTTTATATTTTCTTCTAAAGTATACAAATCTCCAGCTCCACTAGAGATATAACCAAATCCACCCTTTGGAATAATCTTTTCTGCATCTTTT
Source organism: Dellaglioa sp. CoH-57-MRSF-20 (assembly GCF_056781955.1). The sequence goes on along the minus strand of NZ_JBXAXV010000001.1, from coordinate 183,057 downwards.
TCTAAATCAAAAGCATTAATAACGGTAATATCTTTTTCTAAATCGCTTGTAATGTAATCTGTCATATTAAACTCCCCTTTTATGTTGCACCCAACTTATCTTGTCTAAATAATAGCACTGAATAAAGCATTGTGCAAGCGTTTGCACACATAACTACTAATATTTTTTTATCTATAAATATTAACTACTACTAACACTATTCTATTAATTAAAAATGAGATAATTCACCATTTAATTAGGTAAATTATCTCATTCCATTTAAAGCTAAATATCGTTACGTCTATAGTCCATTAGTCCATGACTAATTTCAGCTGTTTGCCCATATACCTTCGTATAAAGTTGGTATAATTTTCCCTATCTCATCCCTATAAATAATTCAATTTTCCTCTAAAATCTTCAATACTTTGGTACCCTTTTTCTGCCATAATTTCTTCTAGCTCAGTTGTTAGTCGTTCAAAAACAGCGGGTCCTTCAACCATCAACGCTGTTCCAACTTGCACCATACTTGCTCCACATAGAATATGTTCAAAAACATCTTTACCAGTTTGAATGCCACCAGTTCCGATTACTTGAATATTCTTATTTAATCGTTGATAGAACGCATGTACATTAGCTAAAGCAGTCGGCTTAACATATTCGCCGCCAATACCACCAAAACCTTGCTTGGGTTTAATAACGACCGTTTCTGTATCATCATTAATATATAGTCCATTCCCAATACTATTGATACTATTGACATAAGACAATGGATATTTATTTAAAATAGCAGCCATTTGATCAAAATGAATAATATCAAAGTACGGTGGTAATTTAACTCCTAACGGTTTGTGATAACTATTAAAAACAGCTTTTAATATCGCATCAACTGTTTCAAAGTCATAACCCGTTTGGGGCTTTCCTGGTACATTAGGACAAGATAAATTTAATTCAACAATTCCTGCAAAATCTGAATCTGTTACTTTTTGAAGTAACTCGAGATCTTCCGCTAGATTAAAACCCGTAATTGATAAAAAGTATGTTTTACCAGGATGGTTTATCTGATTTTGAGAGACAAAATCTAAATAGTAATCAACGCCATTATTTGGTAAGCCCATTGAATTAATACTACCGAATTCTGTTTCAAAATAACGAGGTTCTGGATTACCCTTACGTGGTTGAAGCGTGCCACTCTTCGTTACAAAAGTTGCCGCCTTAGAACTTTCGACGGCAAGTAATTCGTCGCTATCCATACAATAAACACCCGATGCATTCATCATACAATTATCAAAATTTGAACCCGCTAAAGTCGTTGCTGTTGAAATCAAAAAAATCCCTCCTTCATATTGATACTAGTATACCTTATCAAAATTCAAATTGTTACTTTTTTCACAAAAAAAGACAGCGATATCATTCGCTGTCTTAAACGTTTTATTTTAAAATAATTTGGTAAGCATATCGTGCTGAGTTAACGCCATCTTCCATATGAATGATACCTTTATAATCAAATCCATTTGAGGTAATGACATGTTGCATCCCTTTATTTTCAGGATGTGTATCAACGCGAACATCTTTGTAACCCAATGATCTCGCAATTGTTAATAAGCCTGAAATCATTTTTTCTGATAAACGTTGACCTCTAAATTTTGAAGAAACAGCAACTCGATGAATAGCCGAATAACGTGCTTGTGGGCCATTAATCCATTCGCCATCTTCAATGTTAAGATACATAGGATCTATTCCTAGCCAAAGTGCAGCAGTTCCTGCGATTTCATCTCCAACCATTAAGACATAAGTCAATTGATCTTTAATATCTTGTTCTAAATGGTTCGCCGCCGGGTAAGCACCTTGCCATTGGTCAATTCCCTGTTCTTTAAGGTAAGCTTTTGCTTCCTCAATAATTCCTGTAATTGCTGGTAAGTCTTCTGGCGTTGCCAGTCTTAAGTAAGATACAGTCACTGTTACACATCCTTTATTATGCTTAATCTATTCGTATAAATACGATTGAAAAATTATTATATCGCATAATTTATCAATATACAATAAAAATACCCTTTAAAATTTACTATAAAAAACCTCTATTATTGAATTAAAATTCAATAATAGAGGTTTAACTTAATAATAAATTATTTCAGACATTTAACCTATGCTACAGCTAAGAATAACCCTGCGGCAATCACTGCGCCAGCAAATGGTCCGAAAATTGGTACCCAACTATATGACCAATCTGATCCACCTTTGTTCGCAATTGGTAAAATAGCATGTGCAATACGAGGACCTAAATCACGGGCCGGATTAATTGCATAACCAGTTGTCCCACCAAGTGAAAGACCAATACCAACAATTAAGATACCAACAACGACTGGTGTTAAACCATCTGTAAAGTTACCTTTTGTGAATGCTAGCAAACTAAAGATTAAGACAAATGTCCCAATTAATTCACTTAAAAAGTTATATAGATTACTTTTTATTGCAGGAGCAGTTGCGAATGATCCAAATATTGCATCAGAATCTTTCGTCTCTTTCCAATGTGGCATGTATTGAACCCATACCAGAAAAGCACCAACGATACCACCAGCAACCTGGACAACCATATATGGTAATACAGAAGACCAAGCAATCTTACCAACAATTGCCATTGCCAAAGTTACAGCTGGATTCAAATGTCCTGGTCCCATAAAGGCTGACGCATAGACACCCAAGGTTACGGCAATTCCCCAACCTAATGTGATTGCAATCCAACCAGCACCTTCAGCTTTTGACTTACGTAACGAAACACCAGCAACAACCCCATTACCTAATAATACTAAAATCATTGTGCCTAAAAATTCACCCAAAAGTTGCGTCATAAGACTTGTTGTCATCACACTCACCCCTATTTTTGATGGTTATTTTAAGTAATTCATATCTGATTCTGCAATTGTTGCATCTAAATCTGCAGTTTGTTTTGCTTTTTCTTCTTTAGTCCAGCTATAGTAACTTGCCATTTCGTTAATTACGCCAACTTTAACAGCATCTAATGTATCGCGATGGAAAAGAATATGGTTAGTACGACGCATTAAGTAATCAGTTGGTGTTAACGTCATTTCTTCTTCCATTGAATAGTGAAGACTAGCTGTTTCACCTAAAGAAAGTCCTTCTGCTGCTTTAACGTGAGTCATTTGACTAAATACACGTGCTGCATTTGAACCAAATAAGTTAGCAAATACTGTAGCTTCTTCTTCAGTCAACCCATTGTCCATTCCTTGTTTTGCGAAGAAACTAATTGTTGCTTCAACGTTGTTAGGATCAATATCACCACCTGAAACAGGTAAGTTTTTAGAATCAATCGCATTGAATTCTTGACTATAATTATCTTTCAATAATTTTGTAATTGCAGCCATGGCACCGGCAGCCATCTTACGGTAATCTGTAATTTTACCACCAGCTAATGTTAATAAGCCATCTTTTGAAATAGTCAATGAACTTCCACGTGAAACTTGTGATGCACTTGTCTTATCTTCAGAAAGTGTACTTTCCAAATCATTCAAGACATCTTCAACATCTGTTTTAGTTACTTCATCTTTTTCAAAACGTTCAATAACGTTAATAACATCATTGAAACTCTTCTCACTAATTTTACCTGAGTTTCCACCATTGTAATCTGAACTTCCGTTTGATGAAATCAATGGACGTAATCCAGCCCAACTTGATTCAATATCACTAATTTTGACATTAGCTGTTGGGAAACGTTCGTTAATAATATCAAGTAAGTAATCAGCATCTTCTTGTTCAACACGAGGATGTTCAAAATCACCATGGAAATCAGTATCTGTTGTTCCAAAATATGTTTTATCTTCTCTTGGCACAACGAAGATCATACGACCATCTTGTTTTCCAGAATCAAAGTATGTTGGTTGTGGTACATTTAATTTTTTAGAATCAACAACTAAATGAACACCTTTTGTTGGGCGCATTTGTGGTACAAAATCTTCATCAGTATCCATTTTACGGATAAAATCAGACCATGGACCCGTTGTATTAATAACATATTTAGCATGAATATCAAATTCTTCGCCACTAATTAAATCTAATACATGAACACCAGTAATTTTACCGTCAGCATGCAATAAGTCTAAAGCCTTGATACGACTAACCATCAAGCCGCCATCTTCATGTGCTTTTTTGATATTTTCAATAACTAAACGTGAATCATTATTCTTAAAATCAAGGTAGACACCGCCACCCATTAATTTATCAGATTTTAATTGTGGTTCGCGTTGTAAAACTTCTGCTTTAGAAATTGTGTAGTTAACCCATTGAGGATCAACAACACCTGCCAATTGATCATATAAATTCATTGCAACTTTTACTGAGAACATATCAAAAGTTGCGCCGGGTTCATCATAAATAGGCAATAACATTGATTGTGGACGTGGAATATGTGGTGCAATATGTTGAACCACTGCACGTTCTTGAACAGTATCAGAAACAACTCCGACGTCGAATGTCTTCAAGTAACGAATACCACCATGAACTAATTTTGTTGAACGCGATGATGTTCCTTCAGCGAAATCTTGCATTTCAATTAATCCGTTATTTAAACCCATAGCACTTGCTTGAATAGCAACGCCGGCACCGGTGATACCACCACCAATTGTTAATAAATCCAATTCTTCATTCTTTAATCGTTCGATATCTTGTTTTCTTGATGTTGCTGAAAATGACATAGTTGTATCCCCCTTATTTATTGTTTTTCTTCATTGGTTTATGTTTAAATACTCGAGTTGCTTCAACCGCTTGTTGCCAACCTGCGTATAGATCTTCGCTTTCTTCCACAGGCATTGTTGGTTTAAAAATATCCCCTTCAGTATACTCAGCTTTGAGTTCTTCTAGGTCTTTCCAATAACCAACGGCTAATCCAGCTAAGAAGGCTGCTCCTAAAGCAGTTGTCTCAAGGTCATGAGCACGTTCGATAGGTGTATTTAAAATATCTGCTTGGAAATTCATCAGATAATCATTCTTAGCTGCACCACCATCAACTTTTAGTAACGGAATTTTAATTCCCGTATCTAGTTCCATTGTTTTCACAACATCTCTAGTTTGGTAAGCCAATGATTGTAACGTTGCTTTAATGAAATCTTCACGTGTTGTTCCACGAGTAATTCCAAAGACTGAACCTCGTGCATCAGGATCCCAATAAGGTGCTCCCAATCCTGTAAAGGCAGGTACAACATAAACTTCATTATCATTCGTCGATTCTTTAGCTGCTTGTTCTGTGTCTGGTGCATGTTCCACCAAGCGCATCCCGTCTCTTAACCATTGAATTGCTGAACCAGCAACGAAGATACTACCTTCCAAAGCGTAATAAACTTTACCATTAATCCCATAACCAATTGTCGTTAATAAATTATTTTTAGATAATTTAGGTTCTGTCCCTGTATTCATGACAATAAATGAACCTGTTCCATAAGTATTCTTAACCATTCCTGGTTCAAATGCCATTTGACCAAACAAAGCAGCTTGTTGATCTCCAGCCATTCCTGAAATTGGCACTTCACTACCATAAAAATGATAATCTTTCGTATGTCCGTAAACTTCAGAATTTGATTTAACTTCTGGTAACATAACTGCTGGAATATTCATAATTTTTAGAATTTCTTCATCCCACTTCAAATCATGAATGTTAAATAACATTGTCCGACTAGCATTAGAATAATCAGTTACATGTGTTTCGTCACCTGATAATTTCCATGTTAACCAAGTATCAATAGTTCCAAAAAGTAATTCGCCTTTTTCGGCTCTTTCTTGGGCGCCATCAACATGATCTAAAATCCAACGAATTTTAGTTGCTGAGAAGTAGGCATCTATCAGTAATCCTGTCTTTTCATGAATTAATTCATCATAGCCATCTTGTTTTAATTGTTCCGCAATTTCTGCCGTTTGACGTGATTGCCAAACAATTGCGTTGTAGATGGGTAATCCCGTTTTCTTATCCCAGATAACAGTTGTTTCACGTTGGTTGGTAATCCCAACTCCTGCTATTTGCTTAGGTTTAATCCCGGAATCGATAAATGTATTTGCGATTGTCGATAATACTGCGTTCCATATCTCATTTGCATTGTGCTCAACCCAGCCAGGTTGAGGAAAATATTGTGGAAATTCGCGTTGTGCATCAGAAACTTTCTGACCTTTGTGATTAAATATAATTGCTCTTGTACTTGTCGTTCCTTCATCAATAGATAAAATATATTTTTCCAAATAACTCACATTCTTTCTTTTTAATTATTTATGAAAACGCTATCATTTACCAATATGGATATTATACATCTTCAAAAATACGTTGTCAATTAGATTGCGCAAAATACATTGTTACAAAATTTGTTATTCTCCCTCGTTTTGTAAACCTTTTCTTAAAATTATGGTATATTGGGACTAGTACCAATATGATTTTAATCTAGGGAGGTTATACTTATGAAAGCATTTGGCTTTAACCAATATGGTGACGCAACCGTATTTGAGGAATTAAAAGTTAATCCAGAAGTAGCGCTTAAATCAAAACAGGTTAGGGTTTCAATCGAAGCGATTGGCATTAACCCATTTGATGCAATTTTACGTGCCGGTTATATGAAAGACGTTATGCCTTTACCATTTCCAATTGTACCTGGAGGTGACGTAACGGGTATTATTACTGAAATTGGCGATGAAGTTACTCATTTTAATATCGGTGATGCTGTTGTTGTTCATAAGGCTTTCGGTGGCTACGCAGAAGAACTTGTCGTCTTTACATCACATATTGCTAAGCGACCTGATAATATGACGATTGCTGAAGCTGCTGGGCTACCAACACCTGGTATAGCGGCATACAATATTTTGAACTTTTTTGCAAAAGCAAGGGCTGGTGAAACCATCTTTATTGAAGGCGCTTCTGGAAGTGTCGGATCGATTTTAGTGCAACTTGCTAAATTGATGGAATTAACTGTTCTCGCTAGTGGTTCAAGCACCAACGAACCCTATGTTCGTCGACTAGGTGCAGATCATTATAGCGCCTACGATAAAGAAAATCCCGCCGAAACTTTTAAAGATATGGCTGACATTGTTGTTGATGCAACTCCTGGCGGTCTTGGCAGTGAGGTAGGCGTCAAAGCATTGAAGACAAACGGCAGAATGGTATCGTTAGTTAGCGTTCCAACCGACTCTGTTCAAGCATCAAAGCCACTCGCAGATTACTACCTTGTTGAGAATGTTAAAGAGTTAAAAGATAGTGACACGCTAACTTTCTTAACAGATTTAATGATGCAAGATGAATTAGAAATTAAAATAGCAAAAAAATATCACTTTAATTTAACCGATATTATTGAAACCCATAAACAATTAAATTCACCACATAATGCAGGTAAAATGGTTATAATCGTTAAAGGAAATTAAAAGTCTAAGGAGCATTTATTATGTCAGTAAACGAAAAGTTAACACAAGATGTTTATAAAGATTTAGGTGAAGCTGTTAATTTCACCATTCTAAACTTAAATCACAAAGATCAAAAAGTTGAATTAGAAGCAGTTCAAGAGCTATCTGACCGTATTCCGGCCATCATCCGTAGTATGAACGTTCGTTATCCAAAAGCTAACTTAAAAGTTGCCTTTGGTTTTGGCTCTGATGCTTGGGATTATCTTTTCCCTGATGCTATCAAACCTGTTGAACTTACCCATTTTAAAGAAATTGTTGGGCCTAAATACACTGCCATTTCAACTCCTGGCGATTTATTCTTTCATGTTCGCGCTGGTGAAAGTGCTGTTGTCTATGAAGTTATGGCGCAATTTATGCTTTTCATTAAGGATGTCACAACTGTAGAAGATGAAACACACGGCTTCCGTTATTTTGAAGGCCGCGCCGTTATTGGTTTCATTGATGGTACTGAAAACCCAGATGTTAATGAAGCACTCGATTACGCCGTTATTGGGGGCGAAGATCCTGATTTTACAAACGGTTCTTATGCTTTTGCTCAAAAGTATATCCATAATATGGCCGCTTGGAATGCCTTAAAGACTGAAGACCAAGAAAAAGCAATTGGTCGGAAGAAAGATTCTGATTTAGAATTAACTGACGAAGAAAAATTACCAAATTCTCATAACGTTGCTTCACAAGATATGAAAGATGGCATTGAGCATAAAATTGTCCGTATGAACGTTCCCTTCTCAGAACCTGGGAAAGACATTACAGGGACATACTTCATTGGTTACGCACGTCATTTTGCAGTAACTAATCGAATGCTCATTAATATGTTCGAAAGTAAAAGTGATCGATTATTAGATTTCAGTACCGCTGAAACCGGTAATTTATTCTTTATCCCTTCAAAAACAACTTTAGAACAAATTGTGGATGGAAATCTATAACACGAAAGTCTGAGATTATTTTTTCAGATGCAGATAAAATTCTCAATTATTATCATTAGAAATCTAAATCGGTGCTTACGAATCTTTATTTTCGTAAGCACCGATTTTATTTGATATAAATCATATTTGATTACTCTTCTTACACAAAAAAAGGATATCGCTTTAACAGCGATATCCTTTAAAATATTAATTATTTTTTAATTTCAACATATTCAAGATCAAACATCTTAGCAAGATCAACAACTTGTTGTTCCTTCACGTTCATTGAAAGAACAGTATGATGACCACCACCATTTTCAATCCATGAATGAACGCCTTCTTTAAAACTTGGTTCTGGAATCCATAATTGACGAGCTACTGGCAAGTTAGGAGCTTCAACTTCTGGTTTTTGACCTTCAACAGAGTTAATTAATAATTTGTATTCAGTACCAAAGTCAGACATTGAAACAACGACACCTTTACCATTTGAACCATCAAAGATCAAACGAGCTGGATCTTCGCGGTCACCAATACCTAATGGATGTACTTCCACGCGTGGTTTTGTTGAAGCTAATGTAGGATCAACTTCTAACATATGTGAACCAAGAGTTACTTCATGACCCGCACGTAAATCATACGTGTAATCTTCCATAAATCCAGTAGCTTTATTATGTGCAAGAACCTTCATCAAACGGTCGATTGCAGCAGTCTTCCAGTCACCTTCACCAGCGAAACCATAACCTTCAGCGTTTAAACGTTGAACAGCCATACCTGGTAATTGTTTCATGCCCCAAAGATCTTCGAAGTTAGATGTGAATGCATTGTAGCCACCACGTTCCATAAATTTACGTAAAGCAATTTCAATTCTAATTTGTTCTTTAACATGGTCTTCGTAGAAGGCAGGATCGTTGTCGCCAACAACCATATCGTACATACTTTCACATTCTTTATATGTTGCATTAATTTCAGCGTCAGTTACTTCTTTCATTTCAGCAACTAAATCACCAATACCAAAGTAATCTACAGTCCAACCAAATTTGATTTGTGCTTCAACTTTATCACCATCTGTAACGGCAACATTACGCATGTTATCGCCAAAACGAGCAACTTTAATGTTGAAACTTTCACCGTAAGCAACAGCAACATCCATCCAGTCAGCAATTTGTGATTGAACTGCTTCATCTTTCCAGTAACCAACAACAACTTTATTATGTTTTTGAAGACGAGCATTGATAAAGCCGTATTCACGGTCTCCATGAGCACTTTGGTTTGTGTTCATGTAATCCATATCAATTGTTGACCAAGGAATATTTTCACCAAATTGTGTTGCTAAATGTAGCAATGGTTTTTGTAATAATTTTGTTCCACGAATCCAGTTTTTAGCAGGTGAGAAAGTATGCATCCAAGTAATCACACCAGCAACTTTGTCTTCAAAGTTAGCTTCTTTCATGATGTTAGTAATAACTTCAGCAGTTGTTGCAACTTCTTTAAAGACAATTTTGTATGGTAGTGAACCACTAGCATTTAAATTATCAATAATTTTTTCTGCATCACCTTGAACAACGTCTAAAACATCTTGACCGTATAAACCTTGACTACCGACAACGAACCAAAATTCTTTTTCACTAACTTTTAACATAATATAATTCCTCCTAATAGTTTATTATTTTTAAAAACGTGTTTTAGTGTTTAATTTGACCATAATATGCATTTTTACCATGTTTTCTTAGGAAATGCTTATCCAATAAGTATTGTGGCATGTCAATTGCATGTGGATTCAATTGCAATGTATGATAAGTCATCTTTGCAACTTCTTCTAAGACAACAGCATTATGCACAGCATCTAAAGCAGATGTACCCCATGTAAATGGACCATGATCATTAACCAAAACAGCTGGAATTTGATCAGGATCGAGTCCACGTTTTTTGAACGTTTCGACAATCACGTCACCTGTTTGTTTTTCATATTCTGTGACAACTTCAGCTTCATTCATGATACGGCTTGCTGGAACTGAGCCATAAAAGGTATCTGCATGTGTTGTACCGGCTGCTGGAATATCCAAGCCTGCTTGTGCGAATGAAACAGCCCAAGGTGAGTGAGTATGAACGACACCTTTAATATTAGGGAAGTTATTGTATAGAATGCGATGCGTTTCTGTATCGCTTGAGGGATTCATATCACCCTCAATTTTCTTACCGTCTAAATCAACAACAACCATATCTTCAGGTTTTAAATCATCGTAATCAACACCAGATGGTTTGATGACGAATAACCCTTTTTCACGATCGATTCCACTCACGTTACCCCATGTAAAGGTAATTAAGTTGTACTTAGGTAACAGCATGTTAGCATCGTACACTTCTTGTTTTAGCTTTTCTAACATATATACTAGTTCCTCTTTTCTTCCTTAATTTTTTTTATTGCCTCTGACTCAATAGACAAGCCAGCTTCGTATCTAGCTATAAATGTATTGTAACCTTCTACACCTTCAGGTTCTGGGCTTAACGTCATACTTTCTGGGTCTACAAAAACTTCATGATCTAAGAAGTCTTCTAAGCTTTGACCGTTATTATTTTTCTTAGCAAATATTGCTAAGACAGCCATTCCCCAAGGTCCACCCTCACCAGCAGTATTCATAACCGTAATTGGAATATTCAACGTATTAGCTAATACTTGTTGTCCGATTACAGCTGTTTTTAAAATACCACCTTGAGCAATCATTACATCAGTTTGGATATGTTCTTCTTGACTTAAAATATCCATTCCAATCTTAAGTGGTGCAAATGCCGCATATAATTGCGTCTTGATGAAGTTAGGTAATGTAAAGTTACTGTTAGGTGTTCGAACAAATAATGGACGACCTTCAGGCATATGTGTAATATTTTCACCTGATAAGTAACTATAATTCATTAATCCACCTGCATCGGCATCAGCATGAGTTGATTCTAAGAATAATCGTTCATACAACTGATCTGGTGTTAAATGAACACCTAGTTTTGCTGCGAACTCGCCAAAGATTGAAGCCCATGCATTAATATCTGACGAACTATTATTAACATGAACCATTGCAACTGGCGCACCACTTGGTGTTGTTACAATATCAATATCTTTGTACACTTTTTTCATAGGCTGATCTAAAACAGTCATAGAAAAAGCAGAGGTTCCAACTGAGATATTACCTGTTCTCTTACGTACACTGTTGGTCCCAACCATCCCTGTACCTGCGTCACCTTCAGGTGGTGCCATCAAGCTACCACTTTCAAGTTTGCCACTAACATCAAGTAATTTAGCTCCTGTATCTGTTAATGATCCAGCATTTTCACCAGCTCTCAAAACAGTAGGTAGGATGTCTTTAATATCCCAATCATAAGCAGAAACTTTTTCAATACCACTGAATTTATCTAATAAATCAGCTGAGTATGTGCCTGTTTTTTCATCAATTGGGAAAATACCAGAGGCATCCCCAATTCCGATAACTTTTTTACCAGATAACATATAATGAACATAACTAGCTAATGTTTCTAAATGACCAATGTCATTTACATGGGCTTCATTATTTAAAACAGCTTGATAAAGATGTGCAATACTCCAACGTTGTGGAATATTGAAGTTTAACAACTCTGTTAATTCATCAGCTGATTGTTCTGTATTATTATTTCTCCATGTTCTAAAGGGAACTAATAAATCATCAGATTTCGAAAAGACAAGGTAACCATGCATCATAGCACTGATACCAATTGAATCTATTTTTGTTAATGATTCATGGTATTTGCTTTGAACATTTGCAGCCATTTGTCTATAACTAGCTTGAATCCCCGTCCAAACTTGTTCAAGAGAATAAGTCCAAAGACCATCCTCCAATTGGTTTTCCCAATTGAAGCTCCCTGTTGCAATTGTCTTAAAATCGTCCGTAACTAAAACTGCTTTGATACGTGTTGAGCCTAATTCAATTCCAAGTGAAACTTGACCATTTTTTATTGCTTGAGATGTTTTTACTAAATCCATATCAATTACACTCCTAACGTATAGGTTACTTAATTTCTTGTACCTTCTTTTTCAATTTCTTCTAATGAGCGACCACGTGTTTCTGGAACGAAGAAACGAATGAATAGAACACCTAATAAACAAATGATTCCGAAGATTGCGAACACAGCATCTTGTGGCATTGAAGCTGTCATAATAGGGAATAATAGTCCTACTAAGAATGATCCAATCCAGTTAGCTGAAGATGCAATTCCTGAAGCACTTCCACGAACAGCTAATGGGAATAATTCACCAACTAATACCCATGTAAGTGGAGCCCATGTAAATGAGTAGAATGCAACGTAGATACATAAGAAAACAACAATCATCATAGGACTCGTATTTGGTACAACCATGTTAATGATTGTAGGTAAGATAAATGATAGTCCCATTACTAAACCGCCAAGAATTAAAAGTGTTCTACGTTTAAATTTATCTGCAATAACTAAGAATAAGAGTGAACCTAAGACAAGGATAATCCCTTGAATAATTGGCCACATTAGTGCTGAACTTGCTTCATTCCCAGTTGCTTTTTCAACAATTAAAGGAATGTAATAGAAGATTGCGTTAGCCCCTTGGAATTGTTGGAATGCAGCAACACCAACACCGGCCATAACTAAGTAACGATATTTACCTGTGAATAATTGAACCATTGATGTTTTTTCAATATGATTTTCTTCACCCGCAGTAGTTTGAATATCAGCTAATTCTTGTTCAACTTCATTAGCTGGACGAATCCAAGTTAATACTTGGCGAGCTTCATCAACTTTATTTGTTTTAACTAAGAAACGAGGTGATTCTGGTAAACGTGAAACCCCAAAGTATAAAACAACAGCTGGTACTGCTGCTAAGCCAAGCATAACGCGCCATGCCCATGCTTCAGGTAAATCTTTTAATAGAAAATCCATAATATATGAAAGTAACATTCCGGAAACAATCATTGTTTGATTAATTCCTGATAGTCGTCCTCGTAATTTAGCCGGAGACATTTCTGACATGTATGCTGGTACTAATGCTGATGAAGCACCAACTGCTAGTCCAAGGAAAATACGAACAATAATTAAATACATTTGGCCATTATTTGGTGAGAATGATGCGAGTAATGAACCAATAACGAAAATAATAGCTGACATCAAAATCATTTTACGTCGACCTAGCTTATCTGAAAGCTTACCGGCTAACGCGCCACCAAAGATGGCACCGAACATAACTCCTGAAGTAATCCAACCAACGGTTCCGGCACTATTTTGAAGAGCCCAATCTTTTTGCAAGAATGGTAAAGCCCCCGTCATAACCCCGATATCGTATCCGAACAAAATTCCTCCGAATGACCCAAAAAAGTAAATAAACTTACTAGATATTTTCTTTTCTTTTTGCATATGACACCTCCAAATTTTATTGTCCGATTGGTACGACCAACCGAAAAACCTACAGCAACCGTTTTCTGAAAACGTTTGCATTTATCAACAAGGTCATTTTCTCACATTCATTCGAACAAATCAATAGTTATTTTTATTTGTTCGAATGAATTTCAAAAAAATAAGTATTACTCAAATTTGAGTAATACTTATCATGCTTTAATTCCTATTTTTAACGCTTTCTCGAATGATTAGCTTTGCATCATATACGACAGATTTCGCCGACATTGTTTTAGAATTAATCATTTTTAATAACATCGTCGCAGCTTCTCGGCCCATTTTTTCCTTTGGATGTCTAATTGTTGTTAATTTAGGTGACATATATTTTGATAATTGATAATCATCAAAACCAACAATTGAGATATCTTCAGGAATTTTCATTCCCATCGACTTAACAATATCTATTAATTTAATGGCAAGCTGGTCATTGTAACAAACAATCGCGGTTGGATGATCCGATCTATGCAGAATCTTTTCAATTTTTTTATAGATATTTTGCATTGAATCAGCAGATTGGTACATCAATATCTCACTTTGGTATGAAATAGCTGAATGTTCCATATAAGCTTGCACGAATCCATTCATTCTTAACTGACCTTGTTTATCATCCACTTTAAAAATACCAAGTATTTTTCCATGTCCTTCATTTATCAAATGCTCTGTAGCAACCTCACTACCATTAAAATCATTTAACTCTAAGTATGGAATTTCCAAGTTTTCATAATGTGCATTAATAAAAAGGACTGGTATTTTTTGCGCCACTATCTTTTCGTATAAATCCTTATTTTTATTTATTAATGCGCTTTGTGTTGGTTCTACGATTAGTCCAGATAAATTCATTTCAAGCATTCTTAAAAGGCTATATCGTTCTTTTTCAGCATTATCAAGCGTATTACTTAGCATGATTGTATATCCCTCTTCAGAAATAATACGATCTATTCCAGTGATAATATTTGGAAAAATATAATCAGCAATATGTGTCGTCATGACACCAATTATTTTATTATTTTGTGTCACTTTTTTTACAGTATGCCAATCATTAACGAAGATACCGCCACCTTGTATTCGGTAGACATACCCTGCATTCTCTAAATCACCAATTGCTTTACGAACCGCATAACGACTAGATTCGTAAATCGACATTAACTGTGATTCAGTCATTAATTTATCGTTTACTTCATATTCACCCGCGACAATTTTCGCTTTAATTTCACGATAAACATGCTCATATTTGTTTTCCAAATCAAATCCACCACCTATTAATTCTAATTTTACCATACCCAGTATGTTAACTACGAAATTTTCATACGCTTAATATAAAAAGTAACCAACTAAAATAGTAATTAGTTAGTTACTTTAATTTTTTCATTTATGGTAATTTATTTCCTGCTGCACGATAAATTTCGTACCATTCTTCATGTGTTAGCTCAAGTTCTGAAGCATTCGCAATTTCAACAATTCTTTTTGCGTTCATTGTTCCAGCAATCACCTGCATTTTAGCTGGGTGACGTAGAATAAATGCTGTTGCGATTCCAGTATTAGTTGTTTCTTTTTCTTTAGCTAAACGGTTTAAAACTTCATTTAATTCAGCAAATTTTGGATTATCTAAGAATGTACCTTCAAAGAATCCGTATTGGAATGGTGACCATGCTTGAATCGTCATTTTTTTAAGACGCGAATATTCTAAAATACCGCCATCACGATTAATTCCAGCATCATTAACCATATTCACATTTGTTCCCAAATCAATCATTCCAGTGTGCATGACACCGAATTGGAGTTGGTTAACTAATAGTTTCATATCCAAAGCTTGTTGTAATAAATCAACTTGCCCAGGATAGAAATTACTAACACCAAAATGACGTACTTTTCCAGATTTTTGTAGTTTTTCAAATACACGAGCAATAGCTTCAGGTTCCATTAACGTATCAGGTCTGTGTAACAATAAGCTATCAATATATTCCGTATTTAATCGTTTTAAAATACCGTCAACACTTTTTTCAATGTGTTCAGCAGTAAAATTATACTCTACACCTGGAACGATACCACATTTTGATTGAAGAATAATGTCTTCACGTGATAACCCAGTTTCAGTAAATCCTGCCGCAAACACTTCTTCAGCTTTTCCTGCACCATAAATATCTGCGTGATCAAAGAAATTAATGCCATGATCAACTGATGTTTGAATCATTTCTGCAGCTTGCCCAGTCGACAATTCTGGCATGCGCATGCATCCCAAACCGACAGATGATACTTGAAGTTCGCTATCGCCTAAATTAATCATTTTCATTTTATTACCCCTTTTCAAGTCATGCCTTGATTCTAGCATTCAAATCAAGAAGGCGCTACCAAAACGATTACTTACTAGATATATAACTGGGTTTCTGCTGGCTTGGTTTCACTAATCACATCACCATTATGGACTGATAACATAACGGCAGCACGTGTATTCAACGCATCATAAAAATTATCACTATCCATAATGACGAAATTAGCTGGTTTTCCAACTTCAATTCCATAATGATCCATAACATGCATAGATTTAGCGCCATTAGTCGTCACAAATCGGTAAGCATTCATAATTTGACTATAACCCATAATCTGAGTCGCATGTAATCCCATGTGCAAGGCGTCTAACATGTTGCCATCTCCCATTGGATACCATGGATCTTTGATGTCATCTTCACCAAATGCAACGTTCAACCCATTCTCATCCAATTCTTTGACGCGTGTTAACCCACGACGCTTTGGATATGTGTCAAAACGTCCACCTAAGAACATATTTACAAGTGGATTAGCAATAAAGTTCATTTCTGACATCTTCAATAAACGCATTAATTTGTACAAATAAGCATCATCATATGAACCCATCGCTGTTGTATGTGATGCTGTAACCTTATCTTTCATCCCTGTTTCTAAAGCTAATGTCGCAACGGTTTCCAAGCTACGAGAACTAGGATCATCGATTTCATCCGTATGTGCATCAAATAATAAATTATATTTCTGAGCCAATTCAAAAGCGAAATGGAGTGATTCAACTGCATATTCTCTATTAAATTCAAAATGGGGAATTGCACCAATTGCATCCACTCCTAATTCAGCAGCTTTTGTCATTAATTCCTTCCCATTTGGAAATGATAAAATACCTTCTTGTGGGAAAGCAACTAATTGTAATTCCATCCAAGGTTTAACTTCTTCGCGGACCTCAATTAAAGCTTTCAAAGCCACTAAATCAGGATCAGTCACATCAACATGTGAACGAACAAACTGAACACCATGGGCTGCCTGCATTTTTAATGCTGTAACAGCACGTTCTTTAACATCTTCATGGGTTAACGTCTTTTTACGTTCAGACCAAATCCGAATGCCATCAAATAAAGTCCCAGATTCGTTCCATTCCGGATCACCTGCTGTGAGCGTTGAATCCAAATGAACATGTGGATCAACAAATGGCGGTAACATCAATTTATCGGTTGCATCAATGACTTTTTCATCAGCATTTTGTTGTAAATTTACCCCAATCTCAGTAAACATGCCATTTTCTACTCGAATATCTTGTAATTCTTCTTTATTTTCAATATGTACTTGTTTAATTAACATCGATTATCACTCCTCATTAAATTATCTATCATTCAAATTGTACATGACTTACACCCAATTTAATATTTTTAGTTAACTAAAAAAAGATTAATTCCAAGAATACTTAGAATTAATCTTTGAACTTTTATAATTAGTTTTTTTCTGCACCTAACTTAGTTGATTCATCTTCAATAAATTTAAAACCTGATTGTTTTTTTTCAGCTTGTGGATGTTTAGCACGTTCGTCCATTGCTTTTTGAGCCATTGCTTTGCGTTGTTCTTTACTCAACTTTGCCATTGCTATCGCCTCTTTTGATTTGGACAGTTATATTAAGTTCTAACTTCAACTTTCATTATAGTCCTATTTTATCAAAGTGGCACAAATTAAATCATTTATTTAAAATTACTGTTTTTTTGGGACGGTTGGTGTTGCTCTAAAAGCATTCACATTTTTATCCAAAATAACTTGTTCATTGCTTCCAGAATCTAAAATTGTATTTTGCGTTGACTTCTTTTCAACCAAAACAGTTGTTACTGTGACTTTTTTTAATTCTTCGGTTGCTAGTAACGCATCTACTTGTGCAGAAAATGCTGAATCGCCACTACCTGATTGAATTTCTGTAGCCACAACATTATTATTTGCAATATAATTACCATGTCCGGCAGCAAGTCGGATAATGACCGGTGTTGCACCAACTGGTTTAAGCGTGTTTTGATCAACCGTTTCTGAAAAATGATTTCCAATGACGGAATTATCATTACCGCTAATTGATAACAGCCCATATAAATCGTCTAATCCATTATCTCGATGTTGCATAGGCGCCCACGGTTCTTGATCATGCAGCATATGGTTTGAAGAAACCAATATCTCTGAGCAATTATCATCTAAAATAACCATTCCGGGATAAAATGCATGAATGCGATTATTTGTAACAGACGATTTCGTCACGCCAGATAATGAAATGCTACTTGCACCTCTTGGGAAAATATTATTAGTCGTAATTAGCAGTCCTCCGAAGTTTTCCGCAAAAATGGTATAGCCATTAAATCCAGCGCCCATTAAATTTTCAGTTACTTTCGAAGCTTGTCCCCATCCACGTAGTTCAATACAATTACCACATTCAGCAATAAAATTATCGTGGATTGTTAATGCATCTGCGTTATAAATGGTTACACCATGTTCTAAGTAAACAAAACCCATTTCTGTAATACGGAATGAATCTTGTGCACTTGCAACATAAATTCCAGTCTTACCATTCACATACGTATTTTCTGGATTTTTTTCGCCTGTGCCATCATCAATAAAGTGTAACCCATCAATATTAAAGTTCGAAAATTCGACTGAACTAATACGCGGATTTCCTTCTCTTGCAACATAGAAAGCTGCACCTTCAGATTCTTCATCCGTTGTTTTAGGATCGAGGTCAACAAGAACACGACTACCACCAGGCCATAATTCATGTAAATTTGACCATTCGTTTTGTGGTACGTTAAACCGAATGCTTGATGACGTAAATCCATGCCCAGATCCTTGAATTTTAAGAAAACTAATATCTATTAAGACTTGTGTACGCAAGTGATAATCAGCTGGTGGTAGATAAATAACTGCCCCTGGTTTTCCACCATCATTGCTATTACTATCAGTTTGATGACTTTTAATATCAGTAATAATACTATTAATAACTTCCCCAATATCTTCGTACGGGTTACCAATAGGCCATTTTGTTACATCATAATAATTTTTGTTTGTCATTATTTTACCCTCCAATTTTGTTAAATAACCCTATCATTCAGATAACATTTTTTCAGCTAAAGCGAAGTTTCCAACATTGGCTGATCCATTATTAGCAACTTGTGGTGCTGTAATATATTGATCTAATGGAGGAACGTCAACATAATCATTTAAAATTTCTTTGAATTCATGTCGCACTTTTTCCAATAAAACATCATTTGTAACGCCGCCCCCAAAAATAATTTTATTAGGACGTAAACTTAACGTTGTTTGAACGGCAGCCTGAGCAATATAGTAGGCCATAATATCCCAAGTTTTGTCTGTTAATGGGACATCTTTACCTTTTTTACCAGTCCGTGCTTCAAATGTTGGTCCAGCAACTAAGCCCTCTAAACAATCACCATGAAATGGACAGACACCTTTAAAATCAAGATCATCAGGATGTCTCTTAACTAAGACATGGCCCATTTCAGGATGGCCAATACCGCCAACTAAGTGGCCATCAATTACTGCTCCAGCGCCCACACCAGTTCCAATTGTGTAATAAACAAGTGAATTAATTTTCTCATTAAACAATGTCGACATTGTATATTCACCGTAAGCTGAACCATTTACATCCGTTGTCCAAAATGTTGGAATATCCAGTTTGCCCTTAAGAAATCCCAAGAAATCCGTATCACCCCAACCCGGTTTTGGTGTTTTCGTGATAAATCCATATTTAGGTGACGTTTTTCTGATTTCAATTGGTCCAAATGAGGCAACACTAAGTGCAGCTATTTCAAATTGCTTAAAATAGTCTACGACTGCCGTTAATGTTTCAACAGGTGTAGTCGTGGGAATTTGAATTTGATCCTTTACTTGATAATCTTCGTTACCTACCGCGCATACAAATTTAGTGCCACCTGCTTCAATACTTCCTAATAACATTACATTGTTCCTCCAAGTTCATATATTTTAATATCATAATTAGTTGAATCGCTACTTGTTTCAACTATAAGTTCCTTTTCATCATAAACCCTTTCAGAGAAACATGCTTCTCCATTATTCACAAATAATTCTGCTGAACTGTTGTCCATTAATAAATGAACATCCAATTCATTGGCAACGCTCACATTAGTTTCTCGAAGTAAATCGTCATTATACTTTTGTAATGTTACCTTACCTGTTGCAGCTTGATAGCTAACTTTTATTAATAATTTATTATCGCTATTTTTAATTTTAACGCTGACATTTTCTTGCCCATTAAAGTTCGCTAAATACTCAAAACTCTTTGTAGGGGCTTCAAAAATAGTGGTTGTATCCTTAGGTTTAGTGACATCTAATAATACTTTTTCGCGCAATTTTTTAATTTCTTCAACTGGTGTCATCAATAATTTACCATTTTTCATATTTAATTCTCTTGGAAATGTTAGTGCGCCTGCCCAACCATCTTCCTGTTCTGGCATGGGGCTCTCCCACATGTCCATCCATGCAAATATGATCCTTCTACCGTCAGGCGTAACCATTGATTGTGTTGCATAGAAATCATGTCCATAATCTAATTCAGTGAACTCACCATGATGTAATGAATGTGTCTCTTCATCAAATTTTCCAGTCAGATATCCTGTTTGGAAGAAATTTCTATATTTTAATTTATCAGCTTTAATTCCTTGTGGTGACATTACTAAAACGTCTTGTCCGTCAATTTCGAAAAGGTCAGGACATTCCCAAACGAATCCTTCAGAATCAACTGATTTAGCAGTTGCAATAGGTCCTAAGTAGTCCCAATGTTCTAAATCATCTGAGTTATACATAAGAACTCGACCCAAGCCATCCTTATTTTTGCTTCCGATTACAATATTATATTTTCCATTTTCAAACCAAATTTTTGGATCTCTAAAATCAGCATCATTATCTACAGGAGGCATTGAAATCACTGGATTACCAGCAAATTTTTCAAAAGTTATGCCATCATCACTAACGGCTAGGTTTTGATTCTGCCAATAACTATCCGGATCATTTTTGTCTTTCAAATTATGTCCTGTATAAATTAAATAGAGACGCTCATCCTTCACAATTGCGCTACCTGAAAAACAGCCATCCTGATCTTCTTGATCACCAGGAACCAAAGCAATTGGTAAGCTTTCCCAATTAACTAAATCTTTACTTCTTGAATGACCCCAATGCATTGGTCCCCACTGTGTTGAATTTGGATGATGTTGATAAAAGATGTGATAGTACCCTTTAAAAAAGCAAAACCCATTTGGATCATTCATCCAACCTGCTGGTGCCGTAATATGATACTTTAATCGATATCTTTCATCAGTTACCTCTGGATAATTAATCGTTTCATTTTTCAAAATTGTCTTCTCCTCGTTCTATATGTTAACCGGTTGTCATTATCTTAAAATAAAAACGCACCTACTATGCCGTTTCTCCTTTATATAATTGTACCGGTAGTACTACTTGCATAGGTGTCTCTTTACCTTCTATTTTCTTCATTAAAATATCAATAGCTGCATCAGCCATCTGTTCAATTGGTTGAATAATTGTTGTTAGTTCTGGTTTAAATAATCGAACAACATCTGTCCCATCATAGCCAATAACAAGTAAATCTTCAGGTACTCGTTTGCCATATTCTCTAGCTATTTTTATGATCAAACTAGCGTCTGTATCATTCGAAGCAAAAATACCATCCACTCGTTTAAGATCCTCAAAAATTCTTTTAATAACTTTTGTTTTTTCTGTTTCTGTCCAATTAAAATCAATTGTATACGTTACGGCTGGCAACCCATGTTCACTCATAATTTTCTCGTATGCCCTACGTCTATCTCGAGCAGGCGTTTCTAAATCATAAGGTCCATTTGTATGTACAATTGAGGTTGCCCCATGTTCTAATAGCAATTCTGTTGCCATTTTACCGCCACTATAATTATCAGAAGAAACGACCGGAATATCACCATTCATAATTCTATCAATTGCGACAATTGGTAAATTTGTATTATGATATTCTTCAATTCCTTCATTATGTGCTCCAACAATTAGCCCATCAACTTGATTTGCCATTAGTTTACGTAAATAAGTCACTTCTTTTTCTGAATCATTTTTTGAGTTACCGATAAGAACCTTATAACCTCTATTAAAAAGTTTCGTTTCTAAATGGTAAGCTAATTGTCCAAAAAAAGGATTCGCAATGGTTGGGAAAATAAGCCCTATTAGTTTTGTTTCTTTATTAAATAATTGTCTTGCAACATCATTAGGCTGATAATGTAACTCTTTCACAGCATCACGAACCTTTTTAACTGTCTTTTCGCTAAGATAACCTCTATTGTTCAACACCCTAGATACAGTCGTTTTAGAAACGCCTGCCAATTCAGCGACATCATCAAGTTTTGGATTTTGCATTTTATTTGCTCCTAAGTCGTCTAATTTTAGTTAAATTGTTACCGCTTAACTTTTAGTACTCTTAGTTTACCATAAAATAAGCAAAACCATTATCCCCACCATTAACTTTTTAAGCTGCTTCTTTTTTAGCTAATTCTAATCTAACTTTATCTTCATTTCGTTCAAATTTACCATAGAAAAACATTGGAACTGCAGCAAGTATGAACAGCATGGCTGGAATCCAGATAAAACTTAAGTTAATGCCTAATAAAGATTGACTCGTTTGAGTGTGATTGGGTATATATCCAAAGAATTGCATTACTTGTGATGGAATAAATCCGCCAATCCCACTACCTGCTTTAACACAGAATGCACTTCCAATAGCTGTTAAAAAGCCACTGGCTCTGATTCCTGTTTTCCATTGACCAAAATCAACCGCATCAGCCAACATTAGGAATGGCATTGCAGCTGCAACACCCGTTCCAATTGATCCTAGGCAATATAAGATAACAACCCAAACTTGATTACTACCAACTGCTTGAAGCAACATGTTACAGATTGCTCCCATCAATAGTGCTCCAATTAGAACCGTTCTTTTATTTGTACGTTTAACAAGTAATGGAATTGATATCATCCCTATAACAGCAACAACAGATAAAGAACCAGCAACTGCGACTAATGATTTTGCATGGATATTATATTGAAAATAATAAATCATGCCTGAACTTCTAACAGTTGTTCCAATCCAATAGAATAAGTTGGAAATAACCAATAAAATCCAAGGCCAATTACTTTTTGTTGCTTTAACACTCTGTTTTAATGATATTGATTTCGTAATCGTTGTATTAATTTCTCGTAAATTTAAAAAGGCAATTAAAAAGGCAATAATGGAGATAATCCCTAAAATAATCATTGCATATGAGAATCCTTTACGATCATTTCCTTGCCCTAATATTTGAACTAATGGTAAAACAACACCATTAGCAACCAATAGACCAACATTTCCTCCAACCATTCGATATGAATTCAAAACCGTTCTTTGGTCTGAATCATTTGTTAAGTTAGGTAAAATCGACGTCATAGGGGTACTAATTCCGGTATATATAATTCCTGCAATGACGTAAACAACTGATGCATAGATAACTTTGGACGATCCCGATAAATTCGGTGTAGTAAATGTTAACCATGTAAAGAATGCAAATGGTACACATAACCACAAGAAATACGGCCGACTTTGTCCCCATTTTGTATGTGTATGATCAATTAAAAAGCCCCATATTGGTGCATCAAACATATCAACGCATCGTGTGACGAGCAAGATAGTTCCAGCTACACCAATCCCAATTCCAAAAACATCTGTATAAAAATATAACAAGTACGTACTAATACTTACAAATAGAATATTTCCGCCAAAATCTGTAAGTGAATAACTTAGTTTTCGAAAAAGAGGAATTTCTTCAACTTGATTTGTATCTACGTTTACTTTGTTTTCCATTCTATTTACCCCATTCTATTTGTTTAATAAATGTCCCATTTCACTAAAAAATAGCAATTGCCTGTACCTATAAACTCAACTTTTAGAAAGCGCTTTCTGAAAGAATAACCAAAGTATAACCTGTTTATATTTTTATGTCAACCGGTTGTCATTTGTTTTTTTATTAATCAAAAAGCATCTCATTTATTAATAAATGAGATGCTTTTTCTTTCTATAATAACTTTTAAAGACTTTCTCCATTTGTTTCAATTACATTTTTATACCAAGTAAATGAGTCTTTTTTATAACGTTTCATCGATCCATTGCCCTCATTATCACGATCAACATAAATCATACCATAACGCTTTTTCATCTCACCAGTTGTAAATGATACTAAATCAATAACACCCCATGGTGTATATCCTAAGACTTCAACACCATCATAATCAACTGCTTTTTCGATTGCTTCAATATGTTCTTTTAGATAACTTACACGTTCAGGATCATGAATTTCATGATTATCTTCAAGCTTGTCAATCGCGCCAAAACCATTTTCAACAATAAATAACGGTAACTGATAGCGATCATATAATCGATTTAACGTATATCGTAAACCATCGGGATCAATTGCCCAGCCCCAGTCACTAGATTTAATATACGGATTAGGAACCCCATTAGGTAGTCCACCATTCACAACATCACCTAAATGATCTGCTTCAGCATCTGCTTTAACAACTGTTGACATATAGTAACTGAATCCTAGATAATCAACTGTCCCTTTTTTCAATATCTCCATATCGCCTTCTTGAATCCCAACATCATAATTGTGACGTTCAAACTCTTTTAGTGCATAACGTGGGTATTCTCCACGAACATGAACATCTGGGAAAAAGAAGCGTTGATGCATTGCCTCTTCAGCAGCCATGATATCTTCCGGATCACATGAATAAGGATAAATTGGTACGTGTGATACCATGCATCCTATTTCAAAATCAGAATTAATTTTTTTACCAGCAATAACCGCCTTAGCGCTAGCCAAGAGTTCGTTATGTGCAACTCGATACATAATTTCTTTGGGATTTTCACCATCGTTCACAATAACTCCAGAATTAGTCCACAAAAAGATGGGGTTATTTGTATCCATTTGATTATTAATTTCATTAAATGTCATCCAATATTTTACTTTAGATTGATAACGTTTAAAGCAAACCGTAGCAAAATTTTCAAAAAAATCAATTAATTTACGATTTCTAAAACCACCATATTCTTTAGCTAAATGGAGTGGCATTTCAAAATGCGATAGGGTAATCACTGGTTGAATACCTTTTTTTAATAATTCATCAAAAACATCATCATAAAATTGTAATCCCGCTTCATTTGGTTCGCTTTCATCTCCCATTGGGAAAATACGTGACCACGCGATTGATGTTCGTAAGCACTTCAATCCCATTTCAGAGAAAAATTGAATATCTTCTTTGTAATGATGATAAAAATCAATTGCATCATGATTCGGATAAAATTTATCTGTTTCAATAGTTTCCGTAATTTCCCGCGGAACACCATTTGCTCCTGCAGTCATCACATCAATAACACTTGGCCCTTTTCCATCAACATTCCAGCCGCCTTCAAACTGATGAGCAGCCAAAGCGCCACCCCACAAAAAATCCTTCGGTAATTTAGACATTTTATTTTTCTCCTTTTGGAATTAATTCCATTATTGGTTCTCCATGGTGAATTTCATTTTGCGTATACGCAATAACATCTTCGTAATCATCTGAATTAGTCACAATTACAGGTGTTACTACTGAAAATCCTGATTCTTTTATCTTCTCTTGATCAAATTCAACAAGTAAATCACCCATTTTTACATAATCATGATTTTTAACTTGTGTTGCAAAATATTTTCCTTTTAATTCAACGATATCCATTCCAATATGAATTAAAACTTCTACACCATCTACAGATTTTAATCCAATCGCATGTTGTGTCTCTGTAGTCATGACAACCTGACCATCAAATGGTGCATATATTTTATTATCCGTTGGATTTACAGCAACACCTTTGCCCATTGCACCAGATGAAAATACTTCATCCTCTACTTCTGTTAACGCAATTACTTTCCCTGTTACAGGGCTATTAACAACGCCTGGTGCATTTATTACTGGCGTACTCATAACTGGTGCGACCTTAGCTGGTGCATCATCTAACTGTGCTTCCATTGTTGCGACTTCACTAACTGTTTCACCCGTACCAAAAATTTGAACAAGTAGAACTGAACCCACAATTGCTACAATACATCCAACAACCATACCAATAAATGAGTGTGGGTATTTAGGACTAATTGCATTTACAATGGTTAATAAACTTGGTAGTCCAGCATAAGCAAAATAATATGAATTAAAGAAACTTGTAATTAATGCACCAAACGCTCCTGAAATACAACCAAAGATAAATGGTTTTTTAAATCTTAATGTCACACCATAAATTGCTGGTTCTGTAATCCCAAATAATCCTGTAATAAATGCTGAAAGAGATATATTTTTTAATTCTCTGTTCTTAGACTTAATAAATACACCTAAAACAGCACCAACTTGTGCGACCACTGCAATTGTTTGAAAAGCCTGAAATGAGTCCATTCCATTCATTTTGAAATTGGCCATAACCATTGGCGTAACACCCCAATGGATACCAAAAATAACAAGTACTTGCCAGAAACCACCAATAATAACACCTGCTAAAGGTGGTGCAACTTTAACTAAATAATTATATCCTTTTGCGATTCCTTCAGCTCCAAGAGATGAAAGTGGTCCAATAATTAAGATTGTTAAAGGAACCATAATTAATAGACATAATAATGGAACAGCAAGTTCTTTAATAATGTCAGGTATCTTTTTACTCAAGAATCTTTCAAGATAAGAAAGAATCCAAACTAAAAATAATGGTGGCAATACTGATGATGTATAAACTGTTTGAGATAATGGAATACCCATAAAGTTAATACTTGTACCGCTAGCAATAGTTCCAGCCATCTCTGCCCATGTGGGACTAACTAATGCAGCACAACATGCAACAGCGATTAAACTGTTTGTTTTAAAATGTTTAGCTGCCGTTATGGCAATAAATATTGGTAAGAACGTAAATGGTGCCCAAGAAATAAAGCTTAAAACTTGATATGTACCACTTTTAGGAAAATTTGGCATAGCTAAAGTAATTAGAATTAAACTCCCTTGAATAATACCTGCCGCGGCCAATATGTAAACGAATGGGGCAAAAACCGCAGACATTGTTGCAATAACTCGATTCATTATACTTGTTTTTGGTGCTTCTACTTCCTCTACTTCTGAACTATCAATCATTGCTGAGAATGCATCATAAACATCCGCAACATGTGGTCCAATAACTACTTGGAATTGTCCACCACTTTCAACAACAGTGATAACGCCTGCCATTGCTGATATTTTTTCTTTAGCATCTGAAGGAACCTCATGTAGCACTAGTCGTAACCGTGTCGCACAATGCGTTGCTCCTGCTAAATTTTTTTCTCCACCAATTGCTTCTAAAATATCTGTAGCTAATTTTGTATAATCTCTAACCTTACTTGCCATATTTTTCTCCTCCTCAGATAAAAACGAATAAATAGAAAAAAATTGTAAACCCTTACAAATCTTTGTATATGTATATTTTAATTGTACGTGCACAATAAGTCAACACTTTTTTTGTAACCCTTTTCATCTAGATGTACAAGGCGGGAACAATGTTATACAATAAAGGATACATTATTTTAATGGAGGCATGAAATGTTAAAGTATCAAGAAATTGCTGATCAAATTGAGCTTGCAATTAAAAATAAAAATTTGAATCAAGGGACGCAACTCCCTAGTCTAAATGAACTTATTGCCAAATATGCCGTCAGTAAGACGACACTCGTTAAAGCTCTCACAACTTTAGAAGATAAGGGTATTATTTATCAAGTACAAGGTAGCGGAATTTTTGTTCGTCGTCAAAAAAGAGACGGTTACATCGCTCTAATGACGAACATGGGCTTTACAAAAGATTTAGAAAACAGTAAATTATCTACAAAAGTGATTGATTTAAAAGTTGAACTACCCAATGCTGATGTAGCCAGGGAATTAAATTGTGCTCCGGGTGAGGAAGTTTATTTAATAAAAAGAATTCGTTACATCGATAATCAAGTTCTCTGTATTGAGAGATCCTACTATCGAAAAAAACTTGTTCCTTATCTTAATCGCGAAATAATCAGTGAGTCTATTTTTAATTACTTGAAAGAAGTTTTAAAATTAAAAATAGGTTTCTCCGATAAATATTTACGTACAGACACCCTTAAAAAGACAGAATCAACCCTTTTAGAACTACCAGAAAATTCGCCTGGACTCTATATTGATGAACTTTTTTATACAGTAAGCGGTGAACCTTTTGATCTTTCTCAAACTATTTATAACTATAAACATGCTAACTTTTTTATTCAAAGTGGACAAAAATAAAACCATAATTAATAAATTAAAAACCTCAGGGCAATCACTTAAAAAGGTGATTACCCTGAGGTTTTTAATTTATTTCAAGATTCATTTAAAGAATTCTATTTAACTTCCATCTCTTTAATTTTATCGTTAATTTCTTTTTCAACTTTACGATGTTTGGGTGATAATCCTTCGGCAAAAAACAAGACACTACCGATTGCTAAGACATAAGTTAGGCCCATTGTAGAACTGTTCCAGAAAGATGCTCCATAATAAAGAATGCTGCGAGCACCATCATACAAGAAACGCATTGGTAACCATGGAAGAACCCAATCTTGGTAGAATTGAGGTACTAATGGTTGTGCCATTGCCAATAAAGGAATTGAGAAAAATAGTAAGAGGACAAATATAATTACCCCTGGGAAACCAATCCATGTCAATACCCCTGAGAATAACATTATAAAAGCAAAACTTGTAAATGATAAGAACGATGCAATTGTTATAAAATGTGTAAAATCAAATCCTAAAATCCATGTCGCATACGTAGCTGTTGCAAATCCAGTTAAAATTGCAAGTGCTACAGCTGAGATAATGAATGATGATTTAAATGAAAACTTGTGTTTCATTGATTTAAATTCTCTTGAATCTCCAGCGTAGAATAATAATAAACTAATAACCATGCTTGCAATCCAGACGGGTTGGAAGAACGAACTATTCGCTGATGTTAATCCAGCGGTTGAATGTCTAACGGTTGTTTTTACAGTGATTGGGTTATTTAACTTCAATGCAGTCACAGCGGGGACACTCATATTGGCTTTTGCCATATTTGTTAAAATTCCGGCTGAAATACCACCACCAATTTTTGTAACTATTGTTGATAGTGTCGAACCTAAAGTCGTTGACAATGTAGCATTTTTTGCTTCATTTGTTACAACAGTTACATTTGTAACATCTTTTGTTGTTGGATCAGCTAATTTTCCAATTGATGCCGAGAAATCTTTTGGAATTACAATAGCCGCATAATAATGTTGTTTATCCATTGCACTCTTAAGTGCCTTATCACTCTTAACGATATGCCAATCTAACGCCTTATTTTTGCTTCTAGTTAGATTTTCAACGATTTTGTTACCTTGCTTACCACTATCTTCATTAACAATGGCAACAGGTACATCTTTGAGCTCTGATTTTACAGATGGGATTTGCATCACCACCATAATAAATGTAAGTAATACCGAAACTAAAATGGCGAAACCTAAAAATTTATTTTTAAACATAATCATATTCCTCTTTTCTTTTTGAGTGAGCACTCAATCAATTACAAATACGATTATAACCTATCCACAAGTTTAGTCAACCCTAACTTTTAAATATAAACTATCAAAATAATAAGTTTGTCTTTTGTCATCGCTATCAATTGTGTCATAATAGGGCTATAAATAGGATGGTGAATATTATTAAAAATTCTGAATTAAAATTATATGCCAACTCGGATTTATTTAGAGATATAACAGATAAACAAAAACAAATTTTAATCGCCGCAATTGAATTATTCTCAGAAAAAGGCTATGCAAATACAAGTACAAAAGAAATTGCAAAAAAAGCTGGCGTGGCTGAAGGTAATATTTTTAGTAAATATAACAATAAACAAGGCTTACTTAACGCCATTATTGCCCCTGTCATTAAATCCATCTTACCTTCTGCAATGCACGACTTATTAGACGAGTCCATTGATCATTCAAATTTAACTTTGGATTCATTAATTCGTCCTTTGTTAAAAAATAGAATTATTTTTTTGCAAGAAAATGCTAAAGTTCTTAAAATTTTCATTTCTGAACTACTTTATGATAAATCGGTTGTTAAACAGTTATTAGAAAATATTCCCGCCCCATACTGGACGGCACTCAATTCAACTATTGATACACTAAAAGAAAAAAAACTAATTGTCAGTTGGGATAATCTCGAAATTCTTAAGGTTATTTGGTCAACTATAGGTGGTATTGTACTTGGTTATCTTCTTTTTGATCAATCGTTAACAAAAGAAAGTATTGAACATTCAGCAGATGCTCTGATAAACGCACTTAGTGTTTGATAAAAATAAATAATTAAAAATACCCATCGAGTAAACAAGTTACTGTAAAACCTTGTTTACTCGATGGGTATTTTTAATTCAAAGCAGATTATTCATACTAACTAATCTTTTTAATTACGCAGGAATACTATTAATAAATGTTTCTACTTCTTGTTTCGTTTTACGATTTTTATTAACTAAACGTCCTGTTTCTTTACCATTTTCATATGCAATAAAACTTGGAATACCGAAGACACTTAACTCAACAGCTAAGTCCATATTTTCATCTCGATCGACAGCTAAGAATGTGTATTCAGTATATTCTGATTCAATATTAGGCATTTCAGGTTTAATAAAAGCACAATCTGGGCACCATGTTGCAGAAAAAAATAGGATATACTTTCCATCTTTAATTTTATCCATTAATTCACTTACCGTTGTTTCTTTTTCTATACTTTTCATTTTTGCTACCTCCACTAATATGCTTACTTTTTATAAGTATATATCAGATTAGCCATTTTCAATTAAAATATGCTTGCTTATTTATTTTTATCTCTGATTAGTTTAGCTTCTTTATTACCTATATATAGGCTGTATGCAGAATACAATAATACTACAATAACAATCCATTGAATCACACTTGTATTAATATTCTTAACTAAAAGTACCGCAACTAAAACACCTATAATACCAAAAACAGAAAATAAGGTTATTTTTCTAGAATATTGATTGAGTTTTATAAATTGCATACTTCCTATTGGTAAAGAAAATGCACATCCCCCCATCATAATTGGAAATGCAGCAATCGGATCCATTCCCATCGCATAGACAGTTGCCATTGTTAATGAAAATGAGCCTATTCCAATATTATTTAATGCGCCATAAATAAATAATAAAAATCCTGTTACAACTAATTTCCAGCCAAATAGTTCGGTAGCGGTCCCACTAGCAGTGATTAGGCCTAATTTACCAGCGATGATTAACGCGGTTGCAACAAGTAATCCAACGATAACAAATGATCTAATACTATTTTCAGGTAATCTAACAACAAATCTCGGACCAATATAAGCACCCAGCACTTGGCAAATAATACAGACTAGTAACGTCTTAGTACCAACATTGATACTTGTAATATACGCCAGCGACATGACAAATATTGGAATAACATCTTGCGCATTTAACGTACCTGGTAATTTTTTCATAGAAACCCAATTAGCTTTCTGGTATATTGCTGTTGATATGGCAAAATCTGAAATTCCAAAAGTAGAAAAGAAAAAAATAACAATCTGCGATATTGGTGTCCATACTGAACTGGCCGGTTCTTTCATGAAGTCTGATTTATGTCTCATTAAATCACGCATAAAATAACAGATAAATATAAAATTAATAACAATAATTGCCGCAATCAACGTCTTTTGCATGATTAAATCTCCTAGTTAAATGAATCATAATAGTACAGTTTAACTCAATTTATTCCTAGATAAAATAGTCTATATTAATTTTTCTATTTTATACTATATAATTAGTCCTTTAAAGTCTAAAATTAGAAATATAAGGTATGCTACTGTTAATTGTTTATATAATTTATAAAAGGAGATGCACTATGCTAACAGACTTTTTTGCTTATAATTCATTTAGTCATTTGAAACTAAAGGTAGATTCATTGATTCCATATGGTTTTACAAAAACAGCAGAAGAAATCTATAATTATCAAGTTTCAATTCTTAATAATCAATTTATACTAACCGTCTCAATTTCCCCCTCTGAAAAAATTAATACTACTATTATTGATGCTCTAACTAAAGAAGAATATACACTTTATAAAAATCAGTCTGCAACAGGATCATTTGTCAGTTCAATCAGAAAATCAGTGATTGAACAACTGGATTTAATTGTTGCTAGTTGTTTTGAAACTACTCCAGTATTCCAAACTGCTGATTCACAATCTATCATTAATTATGTACAAGAACATTATCAGACCAATCTAGAATTCCTCTGGAAACAGTTTCCAAATGACGCTGTTTTACGTCGATCAGATTCTAAAAAATGGTATGCCGCTTTAATGAAAATTCCAGCAACTAAAATAGGCTTGGATTCCGAGAAATTAGTTGAAATACTTAATATTCGAATGGATCCTGACCTGCTCATCAATAAAATAGACAAAAATCAAATTTTTCCAGGGTACCATATGAATAAAAAACACTGGGTTTCAATTTTATTAAATGGCCAAAATAATTTAGACACTGTTTATTCTTATATTGATACTAGCTATGGACTAGCTAAATAAAAGGCGAACTAAAAAAATCCATTCTAATAGTCAACAAAATTTGAACTTGTTTACTTAGAATGAATTTTCGCTTATCATTAAACACTTGTACTTTTTTAGTATATACGTAGCTTTGTAGCTCAATTTTATCTACTTATTAATATTTTCTTTAAATAGGTTGTATATATCATCAACTGTATTCGATTTTTTTAATTCTTCCACAAATGAGTCATGGACAAGTAATTTCGATGTATTTGATAAATACTGTAAATGCTTTCCATCATCTTTTTCTGGAATTAGAAATGAGATAACTGTATCTACTGGCTGATTATCAAATGTTTCCCATTCAATAGGCTCACGTAATTTAACAATTAGCATTGCTGATTTATTAATCGATTCATCCTGTGCATGAGGTATCGCAATGCCTTTTTCCATCCCTGTCGTTCCCTCAGACTCACGAATCTTATACTTATTTAAAATATAACTTTCATTATTCGTATATCCTAATTTTTTAGCAAAATTTGCTAAAAAATGTAAGAGTTCTTCTTTATCAGAAACGGCTACGTTCAATTCAATGTTTTTTCTTTTCAATATATTATCGAATTCATTTTCATTCATTTTTATATCATTATCTTGCTCTTGTTCAAAGTTGGTATTACTACCTACATTCATCACTAAACTATTATTTTTTTTAGCTTGGCGACCAGCAATAGCGGCTAGTAAGACAGCAGATACAAGTGATCCAATAATAATCCATAATACCCACAGTAATGGTTTATTCACTAACGGTAATACAATAAATCCACCATGTGGAGCCGGTACACTAATTCTAGTTACATAGGTTAAAATCGCAGCAATCGAAGAACCAACCATAAATGCAGGAATATTTAGTAGCGGATTCTTTGCCGCAAATGGAATTGCACCTTCTGTAATATGAGTTGATCCTAATAAAAAGTTAACGTAACCTGCGCTGCGCTCTTTATCTGAGTATGCTTTTTTGTTGAACAGTACAGCAAACCCTGTTGCCAATGGTGGCGCAATACACGCTGCAGAAACTCCTGCCATAAAGAAATAATTTCCCTGTGCTAAAAGAGCTGTTCCGGTTAAATATGCTGCTTTATTAATTGGCCCACCCATATCTGAAGCACACATAATTCCAACAACTAATCCTAATAGAATGGGACTTGAATTTTCTAAACCCTTTAAAAACGTCATCATTCCTTCATTAATTGTTGCCATTGGAACTGATAGATACCAAATAATAGAGCCTGATAAAAATACTCCAATTACAGGTAAAATAAAAATGGCTTTCAGTCCATCTAATGATTTAGGTAGTTTTTTTAATAAGAACTGTAATATTAAAATCGTATACCCTGCTAAAAATCCACCAATTATTCCACCTAAAAATCCCGTTCCATTTGTATATGCTATCATTCCCGTTACAAATCCAACTATCAATCCAGGTCTTTTACCAATAGCCTCAGCTATATAGGCACATAGAATTGGAACCATAAGATTCATTGCAAATCCGCCAATAGTGTTCAATAAATGTGCTATATCGTTATATTGAGGGCTTTTTATGTCTGCTGAATTAATTCCCCAAAAAAATGATACGGCTGTTAACACTCCCCCAGCAACTACTATTGGTAACATATGTGACACTCCATTCATCACGTACACATACATTTTGTGCCAAAATGAGCCAGATAAATTTACTGTTTCTTCATTCGATGAAATTTTTGCTCCTTTTCGATGATAGGTAGGTAAATTATCATCTGTCAATATTTGATCAATTAATACATCTGCCTCTTTCATACCTTTCGTAACTGACACATTTATCATTTTTTTACCATCGAATCGATCAATATCTACATCTTTATCTGACGCAATTATTACACCATCAGCATCATCAATTTCTTGTTGTGAAAACGCATTTTCTATACCACTTTGACCATGAGTTTCAACTTTAATTGATATACCTCTTTTTTTAGCGGCTTGTTCTAAGGCCTCTTGCGCCATGTATGTATGCGCAATTCCTGTTGGACATCCAGTAGCTGCAATTATTTTATATTTTGTCATCTTAATTCCTCCTTAATATTAGATATTTTTACCTGCTTAGTCAGCTCTTTTACATTCGAAAAATCTGTTAACCCTTTTGAAAATGCCGTTGAACTCGCGGCTGCTATACTTTCTCTAAATACTTCTTCTATTTTTTTGTCCCCTATCGCTACCCCTGCTAAAAAAGTTCCCAACATGGTGTCGCCGGCCCCAGCCGTGTTAACAACGGTTCCTTTAGGGACAGTTCCATATAACACAACCTCTTTATTTATAAACATTGCACCACCGCCACCCAATGATAATAAAATATTTTGTGCACCCAATTTAATTAATTCTTTTGAATAAGTTATCAATTCATGTTGAGATAGTTTATGTTCTACGCCAAACCAACTCATTAATTCTTCATCATTTGGTTTTAAAATATAAGGATTATATTTCAATGTATCCAGTACGGTTTGATAACTAGTATCCAAAACTAGCTTATATCCTTTTTCCTGCGCCTGCTTTGCGATACTAATTAAAATTTCTTCAGAGATTCCGTCAGATAAACTACCAGATACAACTAATGTATCCTTTTCATCTAAATTTTGAATCTTATCCATGAACTGATTTATTTCATCATCACTAACATGTGGACCTTTATTTACTAATTTATACTCCGTATCTTGCTGAATTACTCTTGTAAAAACATTAATTCGTGTATTAGCATCGATATGTACAAAATCAGTTTTTATATTGCACCTTGCCAACTCAGACTCAATATACGCATTAGTAAATCCTCCACCAACTCCAATAGCAGTACTTTCTACGCCTTTCTTTTTTAGAATAAAACTAACATTAACTCCTTTACCATTCGCTTGTATTTCATAATTTTCCGTTCTATTAACAATATTTTTTTTCATTTCATCGGTTTGGATAAAAAGATCAATAGCTGGATTCAATGTACATGTATATATCATAATTTTTACCCCTTTCTTCTACCTACCAATACTACATCTGACAGAAATGAAAAGGTTTTCAATATATGATTTTGTATGCTACAATTGAAAATAAACAAACAATCAAGGTGAGGTGACCAGTAATGTCTCTTAGTAACTCCGAAAAGATTCTTTGGCAAGTCATTCAAGATAACCTAGAAGATATTCCGATATTAACAATAACCAACCTTAGCGATTTAGCTCATGTATCAACCGCTACAGTCGTACGAACGCTCAAAAAAAAAGGCTACAGCGGTTATATGGATTTTAAACAATCTATAATTACTAAAGAAAAAGAAAAAAAATATAAGAATATTCAGAATATGGATCACGATATCCAACAAGTCATTATGAAGAATGAACATGAACTTAATAACACACTACGTATGCTTGACGTTAATACCATAGAAAAAACAGTTCAAAAAATTAAACGTTCAAAAAAAATATACATTTTCTCAAGGGGTTTTTCTGAATTAATTGCAATTGAAATGCTAACAAAATTTGAATTATTAAATAAAAATTGTGTCAGTTTTACGGATCCCAATATTATTAAACAAATTAGTCACAGGATTACATATAATAATATTTTAATTATTATTTCATTGAACGGAACTACTGCAGAACTCCTTGAAGGTGCTAAAAATACGTATAAAAATGGAGCCGATATTATTGTATTAACAACCAACAAATTAAGTCCACTTATTAAATATTCAGATTCCGTGTTTATCGGATTTAAATCTGAAATTTCATATTTCCCTGAATTTGAAGTTAAATCTCGTTTACCATTACAGGTAATGAGCCGTATACTTTTAGATTCTTATGCAATTCGAACAAAGAAAGCTAGCAAATAAATTTATTTCACTTCTACTTTTTTTCATTACTAAATCATTAAAAATAAAGAGGCTAAACATGACGTTTAGCCTCTTTATTTTACTATTTTAATACCTTATCAAACCACGATGTAGCAGTACTTTCAAGAACGACATTTAAATCTTCAATATTCTTTTTACCAACTGTGTTCATCCATTCTTTACCTTTTTCTTCACCATCTTTAGCAAATGGTTCGATACCTTTGCTCCATGTTGCACGTCCACAAAGTACACCATTAAATGTTGATTTTGCTTCATGAGCAAATACTAAAGTATCTTGGAATAATTGTGCCGATACACCACCACTTAAGAAAATAAATGGTAATTTGGTTGCATCACTTTGTTCTTTAAATATATCTAATGCTTCTGTCTTAGAATATACCACCTCATTATCGTCGTTAAACCCTTCCACATAATCCATATTGACTGGCACTTCTACTTTAAGTACATCTACTTTATATTCAGGTTTAGAAAATTCTTTCATCATTTCAATAACTTTATGAGGTTTTACTTTAGCATACTCTGAACCTTTAACATCGTCATTAGTTGCATCATAAGAAACCAATTCTAAAAATAATGGCATATCTTCTGCAGCACATTCTGAACCAAGACGCTCCATATATGCATGTTTCATATTATTAATCTCAGCATTTTCGTCTATATCATAATAAAGTAAGAATTTAATAGCGTCAGCGCCCTCTTCTTTAAGACGACGAACTGACCAATCTGGTAATAAGTCAGGTAAGCGACCTGGGGTAGTAACATCATAACCCGTTTTTTCGTATGCAACTAGTAATCCAGTACTTGCATTACGGACCTTTGCTGCTGGAAGACCATATTCTGGATCAAGTAATATTGCTGAAGCGTATGGTGTTAATTCTGATGAAATTACTTTTTTAAATTCAACGATATCTTCTTCATTTGCTGGCTTATTTGCTGCTGCTGCCAACATTTTTTTTAAAGATCCTCGTTGATCAATTGCTAATGCTGCAATTACGCCTTTTTCATTTGAAAGTGCTTTAAGTCCTGCCAATTTATTTGGTGTCATTTTTATTCCGTCCTTTATTATTTTTTTACTTCTCTCATCCACTTATAATTCTATCTTTGAAGAATATGAAAAGGTTTTTAAAATTTCATTTTTTACATACCAATTAAAAATAACTTAACAATCATAAATACCGTTTACTCCGACTAGCTCTTAATAAAGAATCAGTTAATATCATTTTTTATATTTTAAAGTACCATTTAAATATGTTTCCTCAAAATTTAAATCATGATCTAAAACAATGAAGTCAGCATCTCTACCTGCCGCAATACTTCCGCACTTATCATCAATTCCAACGCTTCTAGCGGGCACATAACTAGCCATTTGGATTGCTTCTTCAGGAGTAGAAATATTCCAATCAACAACATTTTTAACTGCTTCCATTAATTTTAAGACACTACCAGCTAAACTTCCTGACTCTAACCTTGCGGCGCCATCTTTAACAACAACTGGGAACTCACCTAATGTATAATTTCCATCAGGCATTGCACCAGCACGCATACAATCAGTTACTAATACAATGTGGTCTGCTCCTTTAACGTTAATTAAAATTTTAGCAGATGCCGGATTAACATGTTGACCATCACAAATTAGTTCATCATAGACACTACTTAATGACATTGCTGCGCCAACCATCCCTGGCTCTCTATGATTAAGTGGGCTCATTCCGTTATACGTATGAACGAAAATAGATGCACCAGATTCTACTGCAGATTTAGCTTGATCAAACGTAGCATCACTATGCCCCAATGCTACTTTGACCCCTTGTTTAGTTAAGGCCTCAGTAAATTCTTTAACACCCTTTCGCTCAGGTGCAATCGCAATTTTTCGAATAAGTCCATGCGCTAATTTTTGCCAATGCTCAAAAATATCTATACTTGGATCTAAAAAGTATTTAGGATTTTGCGCACCTTTGTGTTTTTCAGTAAAAAATGGACCCTCAAAAAAGATACCCTGTATTTTTGCACCACGTACTTCACCATGACGCTTACCAAAGTCAGAAATAACTTCGTTCAACGTTTCTGGAGCTGCCGTCAATGTTGTCGGCAGAAATGAAGTAACGCCACATTCTAATAAACCTTCAGACATCATTTTTGCGCCCTCAAAATCGTTATCCATCACATCATATCCCTTTAAACCATGGACATGTGTATCTACAAGCCCTGGTGCAATCCATTTACCCGTATATTCTTTGATATCACCATCAGGTTTTTCTTGTTGATAATCACCAAATTTACCATCAATAATTGCCAAGTACCCTTCATTTTCAACCGTGTTTTTCAAGAAAAACTTATCTGCATGAATATAATATATTTCCACCAGTAATGCCTCCTATATTATTTTTGTTAAAAAGAAACTAGCCCATTATCCATAGTCTAGTTCCGCAGGCCTCTTCTAGAATAACTTGAAGAATGCACCTACTAAGCCAACAACTACTGTGAGCCCAATCAACATCAATGGAGATTTACCTTTTTTCAACATCCAGTAACAGAAGAATGTATAAAGAAGCGGTAATAATGCCGGCATCACTTTATCAATAACACCTTTTTGTAAATCAATATCAATTTTCCCAGCATGAATCACAACACCAAATTTAAAGTTAACGTATGTTGCAACCAAGGCTCCAACAACAGTTAATCCAACTATCGACGCAGCACGTGATATTTTTTTTGTATTTTCCTTCATACTCGAAATAGCACGAGTACCAGTTCTATACCCATAATTCATTAACCAGAATAGTAACCCAAAATGCACTGCATTAAAGACAACAAGGAATAAGATCGGTCCAAGTGGATTTCCATTCATTGATAATGAAACCCCAACTCCGGCTGTAATAGGTAGCAACGTTAACCAGAACATCGCATCCCCAATACCACCTAAAGGTCCCATCATTGCTACTTTGATACCACGAATAGTTGATCTATTTTCTTTATTTTCTTCCATTGCTAAAATAACACCTTGAACAAATGTTACTAAAAATGGATGTGTATTAAAAAATTGTAAATGATCAAGCATTGCATATGAGAAATCTTCTTTATCTTTATGAATTTTTTTCAATCCAGGAATTAAACTATAAGTCCACCCACCACCTTGCATACGTTCATAATTAAATGAAGCCTGTAAAAGTAGTGAACGCCAAACCATTTTGTTTAAATCTTTTTTTGTAATTACCTTTTCAACAGTAGGATCGTTATAAGTATCTGGGATCACAACATCATTGCGATCAAATTTCTTTTTAGATGCCATCACTATAGTCCTCCTCTTCATTAACTGTTACGGTTGCTACTTTTTTTCCACCATTATCAGATTTTGCTCCACCAATAAAGAAATCATAAGCAGCGATTGAAATACCAATGATTGCGACTCCTAAGATTGGTAAGTTACCATATGCTGCAACAACAAATCCAATTGCGAAGAATGGTGCGTACGCTGTCTTCCACATAATTTTTAACAACATGGCAAATCCAACAGCTGGCATAATACCACCGGCCGTACTTAATCCTGTTAAGATCCATGCAGGAACGGCTTCAACCATTCCTTGCGCTTTACTTGCACCGAGGAAGATTGGTAAGAACGCCATAATGAAGTAGAAAACAAACAAGATTAGCGGACCCATGTAGTTCAATCGATCAATTTTCTTATCATTACCTTCCATCGCGTATTCATCCATTTTATGCATAACTGGTGAGTAAGCTGTAAATAGTAATGTAACTAAACCTTGTACGGCAACTGCAAATGGTACGGCAATACCAACTGCTAATGTTGGTGTTTGATGAGCAATAATTGCAAATGCGGTTCCCATAATTCCACCAATAACAACATTAGGTGGCTGTGCTCCAGCAAGTGGAACCATTCCAGCCCAAACTAATTCTAATGTACCACCAACAATTAAGCCGGTTTGAAAATCTCCTAATATTAGACCAACTACTGCACCAGTAACGATTGGTCTATGAATATGTGTTAAACCACTATACATATCGATACCGGCAATACCAGCCCATAGTCCAATTAATAACGCTTGTACTAACATATAAATTTCCTCCTTTTTATTATTATATTTACGTTTTTAATATTCTTTCAGTAAGCGCATCATATCTGATGCCTTTTCATTCGGAATACCTTGAACCTCTAGTTCAACACCCAAATCATGCATTTTATTGAATGCTTGAACATCGGTATCATCGACTGAGATAGTTGCCGATAATTGTTTCTTCCCTTCTGAAAAATGTAAATTACCAATATTTACTTTCTTAATTGGGACACCTCCTTCAATAATTTTAGCCATGTCTTCTGGCGTACGAACAACTAATAATATTTTTTGTTTATCCGAGGCTTTACCAATAATACGAATCGTTTTTTTAATATCGAAAAAGCGGATTCCAACAGTTTCAGGAATAACCATCTCCATTAAACTTTGCTGTACATCATCTTTAGAAACCTCATCATTCGCAACTACAACTAGATTAGCGTCAATCGTATTAACCCATGTCATACCAACCTGTCCATGAACAAGTCTGTTATCAATTCTTGCAAGTAAAATGTTTGGTGTTGTCATAATAAATTCCTCCTTGAAATTTTTATTTATAGGCATGTAAAGTTACACCTTTAACTACACGATTTACGGTACCGCTTGGTGAAGGTGTATCTGGTGTGTTTCCCACTTTTACTGAACTTAATAATGAAATAGTTTGCGCATACATAACATCAGCAAGAGCCAGATATCCTTCTGGTAAAAGGGCATCTCCTGATTCAAATGTGAAACGATCACCACTAAAGTTATTCTGTCCCTCAATATCAATCCCAATTACTTTAGCGGCAATTTTATCTCCACTCACTTCTTCTAAAATATCAATATCGTATTGACGTGTATATTCTTGATTGTTAACAAATACAAAAACTAATGTTTTCTCGTTGACGAACGATTTAGGTCCATGTCGGAACCCCATTGAAGAATCAAACATTGTTGTTAGCTTACCTGCCGTTAGTTCAAGAATTTTCAACTGTGCCTCTCTTGTTAATCCCGATAAACTTCCGGACCCAAGATAGACAACCCGATCAAATTCCATATCAATAACAGCTTTTATTTCAGCTTCACGTTTAATCACTTCATGACCCATTGCAATAATAGTCTCAACATATTTTTCTTTAATATCCTTACGTGTTGTATCAAAAATTAATAACGCTGAGAGTGACATACAACTGTATGATCCAGTCATTGCAAATCCCTTATCATTAGACAGCGCAGGCATCATCAATAACAAATTACGTTCGTCATCTTTTGTACCAACAGCAAGTTTCCCTTCCGGAGCACAAGTAATTGTAATTTGATATAAATTTTTAATTATTTTTCTTGAAATTTCAACAGCGGCAACACTTTCAGGACTATTACCACTCCTAGCAAACGAAACTAAAATAGTCGTAGCATCTGGTACTAAATAATCATATGGTGCAGATACGATATCGGTTGTTGGAATACTTTCAAACTGATAATTTGCACGATCCCCGTGGTTACTTAAGTATGGTGTTACAGTATCACCAACATAAGCGGATGTTCCTGCTCCTGTAAAAATGACCCGAATCAACCCGTTCGAGGTAGATTTAACTGATTTTAAAAATGTCTTTATTTCGTCTGACTTTTCACTAAAATTATTAAATGCCTCAGTCCAAAGTTCAGGTTGTTGTTTAATTTCACCTGTTGTAATATTTGCGCCCATTATTTCCAACTCTTTTTCATTCTTCTCAAACATATTAAGCTCTCCTTTAGATGCCATTATCATCTATTTCTACTCTTTTTTTTGTTTCAAATTGCATAATACCTTTTTTACCAGCATCCAGTGCTTTCTCCATAAACGCGCTCATGTTCAAATCCCGGTTAAATAACATATCTAATAACATCGGTATATTCGATCCTGTTAAAACGCTTACATTATTATGCAGTAATTTTATTTTAACTGCTTCATTAAATGGTGTTCCTCCAGGAATATCAGTAAAGAAAACTATTCCATCTAAGCCGTTTAATTTGTTAAGCGCTTTCATATAGTCGCCGCTTAAATCTTCCGCGGTCATTCCTTGTATAAAATCACAAAGAATAAAATTTTCTTGTTGTCCGGCAATAAGTTCAATATTTGATCCCATTCCAGTTGCAAAGTTCCCATGTCCAGCTACTACCATACCAATCATATAATTATCCTCCCTTATTTATTGTGTCGAATATGATAAGTAAATTTATCACCCCTCGCAATACTCAACGTAAATTCAATTACTTCATTTTTTGTGTTATACGTCGTTCGCTCTAATTTAAGAACAGGTGCACCTTCATAAAAATTTAATAAAGTTGCATCATTGCCTGCCATAACACCTGCTGTTAAAGATTCATCAGCCGTTTTTACAATCTGGTTATAATCATCTAAAAAAATGACATACATCGCTTGCTTATTTAATGTCTCCACAGTTAAAGAGGGAAATTTAGCATACGGTAAGTAAGTTCTCTCTAACATCATTGGTTCATCTGATGCAAGTCTTAATCGTTTTAATTTAATTACCTTGGTACCAACTTCAACTTTTAAACCTTGAGCAATAAACTCATTAGCACTAATAACATCAAAGCTAATTATTTTACTACTCGGTTCTTTATCAAGGGAAACCATTTGTTCTGTAAAACTAAACGTTCCCCCTAAATCAGTCTTAATTTTAGCGATATTCGACACAAATGTTCCTTTACCATGTTGGCGATATACATAACCCATTAGTTCTAACTCATTTAGTGCTGTTCGGACAGTCGTACGACTCATATCGTAAGCAATAGATAAATCACGTTCAGACGGTAATTTATCATTCACCTTTAGATTCTTTTCAATTTCTTCTTTTAGCGTATCTACTAATTGATCATAGAGTGGACGCTCATAATTACCGTTTAACATTACTTTTCCCCCAAGTGGTTACTACCACATACATAATATATTATTTTTAAAACTCTTTGTCAATAGTTATTTTTATATTAACTATTATTAAATCATTTGTATTTTCAACATTGGTACCTACCATTAATCATGTTTTTTAATTCCCCCCTTCTAAAGTAATCATATTTCACTTTAAAGTTATAGATTATTAGCGACACACTACTTCGCTGTATAAAATTATCGTGACCGATATGACTTGCTTTCTAATTATATCAATTAAGCATAACTTTTATTTATTAGATTCTAAACTCATATAAATTCTTTCTACAATAAATACGTAAGGGTACTAAAAAGTTACTTTAGTCTAAATAATATACATCTAAAATAAAACGTTTACATTTTAGTAAAAGTTTAGTAAAATGTAGTTGTTAACTAAAAGAATGCGTTTTCACGTTTATTATTTTTATGTTTTGCTATTATGAATAACAAT
The DNA here is from genome assembly GCF_056781955.1 of Dellaglioa sp. CoH-57-MRSF-20. The sequence goes on along the minus strand of NZ_JBXAXV010000001.1, from coordinate 138,989 downwards.
TTCTTTTACCAAAAATCTATTATATAGGAAGAGGTCATTAGAATGGATACAAATAAATTAACGATTGATGCCGAACGATTTGCAGCTGCAATTATTGCCGGAAATCCTAAGCAAACAAATGAAGATAACAAGATATATATTAAACGTCAATTGACGTTATACCTTGAATCAGTTTTGTTAGTTAATGATTTTAATTCTTTAGAAGAAAACCAATTAGGTTCTGCTAAAGAAAAACAACGTCAAGCAATTTTAGATAAGATTATCGAACACAGATATAACTAATTTTAACTACACTCGAAAGGAATTAAACTAATGAAAAATTCTAAAGATTTTAAACAATATGCTTCATATGCCTTTGGTGCATTTGGACATGATGCCTTTTATGCAACACTTAGCACTTATTTTATGATTTTTATTACAAGTCAATTATTCGTTACAAAGGATGCTGGTTTCAACGCTAAAATGATTGGTTACGTCACAACTATGATGGTTGTTATTCGAATTGTTGAGATCTTTTTTGATCCTTTAATTGGTGGCGTTATTGATAATACTCGTACTCGTTGGGGGAACTTTAAACCATGGTTACTAATCGGTTCAATTGTCAGTTCAATTGGATTAATCCTTATTTTCACTGATTTTGGTGGTTTAGCTACAAGCAATCCTTATCTTTACTTAATTCTTTTTGCCATTGTTTATATCATTCTAGATAGTTTCTATTCATTTAAAGATATTTCATTCTGGTCAATGTTACCAGCTCTAAGTGTCGAATCAGAAAAACGGACTAAATTTGGAACAATTGCTCGTTTTGGTTCAACATTAGGTGCTCAAGGTGTTATTATCGTTATCGTCCCAATCGTTGTCTTCTTTTCAAAAATGTTCTCAGGTACAACTGGTAATACACAAACAAAAGCAGGTTGGTTAGGTTTTGCTATTGTTATCGGTTTGGTTTCATTCTTAGGTGCTTTAGCAACTATTTTAGGAACTAAGATTGAAAAAAATGCAATTCGTGAAAATACTGAAAAAGTTCGTTTCCGTGATGTTTTCAAAGTTATCGGTAAAAATGATCAGTTAATGTGGTTATCATTATCATATTTCCTTTTCGCTTTTAGTTATGTTATTACAAATTCACTTTTGATTTACTACTTCAATTATGTTTTAGGTAGTGCAGCTGCATTTACTACTGTTGGTGTTCTAACAGCAGTCTTAGGAATTATTTCAGTTTCATTGTTCCCAACTTTAGTTGCATTGGTTCATCGTCGTGCTATCTACCTTGGCGGAATCGCTGTCATGCTATTGGGTTACATTCTCTTCCTATTTGCTGGTACTAACCTTGTTGTTGTCTTAATTGCTGTTGGCTTATTCTTCTTCCCATATCCACTTGTTTTCTTAGCAGCATTGATGACAATTACGGATAGTGTTGAATACGGTCAATTAAAGAGTGGAACACGTAATGAATCTGTTACTTTAGCAGTTCGTCCTTTGTTGGATAAATTAGCTGGTGCCTTCGCTAATGGTGTTGTTGGTTTTGCCGCAATCCAAGCTGGTATGACAGGTAGTGCTAAACCAAGCGATATTACAAACAGTGGTTTACTACAATTCAGAATGTACATGTTCTTCGTTCCAATGGCCTTAATAATTGTTGCTGCTCTTATCTTTATGTCAAAAATTAAATTGACTGAAGCTAAACATGCTGAAATCGTTACAGAATTAAAAAAGAAATTAGATTAATATAATTAAAAAAACAGCGATCAGATAAAATCTGGTCGCTGTTTTGCTGTCTAATCGTTAAGTCCTTTACCATCAAGAATTTTCGGAATATATTTAATAATTCTAGCCTCACGCGTTTCTGTTTTTTTAGCATCTGCAAAATAACGTGCATACGTTTTTTGACGTCCAAGCGTTAACGTTTCAAAAAATTCTTCCAATTCTGGCATTTCATTCATTTTTTTCTGGAATTCCACTGGCAACACTAATTCAGTTGGTTTACCCTTAGGAACCTTTAACCCAGCCTTTTCTGCATTAATTGCTTGTTGAATGTAATCACTTATCTCTACTTTTAAATCAGTAACATCTTTTAAGCTATGAAATCTAATTTGGCGACCAACCTCAGTATGTTCGCCCGTTGGAACTAAAATACCCTTACCATCATCAATCAGAGTTCCTTTTAAGAAAAGTAATGCCATATACTCTTTAAATCCTTGAATTAAGACAATATTTTTACCATTTAGTGTATAACAAGGTTTGCCCCATTTAAATTCTTCAGTCAGTCCCGTTTCGAGTGCAAGTTCTCTTAACTGTGTCATTTCTTCTTTCCATTGTGTTGCTTTTTCTAAGTGTAAATCAACTTTTGGATTCTTTTTAATTTCTGTCATTGTCTTAACCCCTTTATTTTATAATCTTTTTTCTGGATTTAATTGTAGCCCAATCAATGAACATAACAAGAAAAATGCAGCTAATAATATCGTTTTAGTTCCCATTATCGGTACCATAGCACCCATAGAAATTGCGCCAAAAAGAAATGCTAAGACGACACCCAACATCCGCCAACCTTTAGCCATTGCGATTATATTACCTTTAACAATTCCGTCATAAAAACTTTCAGCCATTGTCCTCAAATTACCCGTCATCATAAATGACGTAAAAGGTCCTCCGTTGATTTGTCTAAATTCTTGAAGTTGAGCTGCTGCAACCATTGAAATGATTCCTGTAGATAACTGTGCTGGCCAATTTCTTGGAATAAATGCAACAATAATTAAAAGGATCGTCTCAATACCGATAACAAATCGTTGTCGTTTATTAATTGAATCTTCTTCTTTAAATCGATGTTGCAGATTTCTAGTTATAATAATACCAATCATAAAAGCAAAAATTGGAATCAGATGATCGAATATGGCCCCCCATTTCATTTGGCCCATATCAATACCTAATATAATTAAATTTCCGGTTTGCATACCAGCGAAAACACCATCATGTACGATATAGGTATACGCATCAAATCCCCCGCCGGCAAATATTAATCCAGCGAACAGTACCCTATCCAATAGTGACATTGGTTTTTTCATCAAATCCTTCTTTCAGATTGTACTTAAAATATTCTTTCAAATTAAGTATACTAAATTATCAGAAGTTAACAAGAATATACGATTAATTTTTACTATTAAAGACGTTATCAAGCGATTTTTTCTGTTTTAAAGTTTATAATGAAATTAGTTTTTATAAGACAAGGGAGATTACTTTTATGCATTTAGCCATTATTGGTGCCGGACCACGAGGTCTGATTACACTTGAACGACTCATTGCTTGGCAACAAGCAGATCCTTCAAATTCACCACTTACTATTGATTTATATGATCCATATGGTGTTGGTGGGCGCGTATGGTCACCAACTCAACCACACGAATTAATCATGAATACCGCAGCTCAACAAATTAGTTTATTCTATGGAACAAGCGTCCAATCTATTGGTCCAGTTATCCCAGGACCAAACATTTTCGAATGGGCTCAATCTGATGCTCATGATTTTATCGAAATAAATAATTATTCAGCGGATTTTTTAACTGAAATTAAAGATTTACATCCAAACGATTATGCAACAAGAGCACTTTTTGGTGTTTATATCCAATGGTACTACGCTGAATTACTTAAACGTGCCTCTAACAATATCACAATTAATTTGAATAAAAGTACGGTTACACAAATTTCAAAAAAAGCTGATCAATTTGAAATCACAACCGCCTTACCTTCAGTTAGCATCGTTGACTATGTCGTAATGTCTTTAGGTAATCTTGAAAATGAATTATCTGTCGGACAAAAAAGATTTGATACATTCGCTACAGAAAACAAGTTAACTTATGTTTTACCAGGCTTTCCAAATGAAACAAAACTAGATCATATCACGCACGAAGATACTGTTATTTTACGTGGCTTAGGTCTTAGCTTCTTTGATTTAGTGACCCGTTTGACTGTAGGCCGTGGTGGTCTATTTAAGCGATTAGAGAACGGGCAACTACAATATCAAGCAAACGGTAACGAACCTCACATTGTGGCAGGTTCGCGTCGTGGATGGCCTTATCATGCCAAAGGGGATAATCAAAAATCACCCGGCGAAGAAACTCAAGCTCATTTTTTAACGGCGGCTAAAATGGCAGTTTTCATGGAAAATGGTACCGTTTCTTTCAATGAATTTTGGACCTTATTAAGTCATGACGTTGAATATCAATATTATTCATTACTTGTCGCACAGAATTATCCAAAAATCGATTTAACAAAATTCCAATTAGCTTTCTTAAAAGATCCTAAAGTAACCGTTGAGCGATCAATTATTCTTGAAGAAGATCGCTTTAATTGGGATCATCTAGGAAATCCAATGACTAAAAAACCTAATGAAGATTTCAAAGCCGTTATGTTAGACCATTTACAAAAAGATGCAGTAGATGCAAAATTAGGTACTAAGACCGGACCATTGACCAGTGCTCTTGAGGTTTTACGTGACTTACGTCTTCCGGTTAGACAATTAATTGATAACCGTCTCTTAACAGATGATGACTATTTAACTAACTTCTTAGGCTGGTTTAATTCATTAAATAACTTTTTAACAATCGGGCCTCCTACCATTAGAGTTGAACAATTACGGGCACTCGTTGAAGCTGATGTTGTTACACTATTAGAACCTGGAATGGTCGTCGATACTAAAGATCATCAATTTGAAACATATAGTGCAAACCAACCAGATCAACGCTACTTAGCAACAACTCTAATTGAAGCACGCGTTCCTGCTGTTCATGCGACAACAGCAACAAGTCCTTTAATAAAACAGTTACTCGATACAAAAATCGCCAATCCTTTAATTTTAAATCCAACTAAAGGTGATTCTGTTATAGATGGCGCAGTCAACGTTGACCCTGTCAGCAATTTATTACTAGATGAGCATAAGACACCGCAACCTGGTTTATACTTCTGGGGTGTTCCGACTGATGGTGTTCATTGGCTAACAGCTGCAAGTCCAAGACCTTTTGTAAATGATGTTAGTTTACGCACAGCTAATGATATTGTTAAAGCTATTTTTACAGAAGAGTCACATAAATAATAATTAAAAAAGTGAATCATACCCTATATTGAGAATAGAGTATGACTCACTTTTTTAATATCTTTTACCTATTAAATTGACGTTAATTAATCCTAAAATAATAATTTTCTACTTGAGGATAACATTATATTCTAAATCATGATAAAATCATTAACTAGATATCCATCAACATTTCTTTATTAATTATGCTACTTAAATCAAAGGAGAAAAATGATAAAATCAATTATGCACGATGAAATATTTCTCGCACAAAAAGCTGAGATTGCAACTAAAAATGATGGCTCAATCGTAACCGATTTATTAGATACATTAGAAGCAAATAAAGAGGTTTGTGTTGGAATGGCTGCCAATATGATTGGTGTGAATAAACGAATTATCGTTTGCCAATTTGGTAATCTAAATGTTCCCTTTATTAATCCTAAGATTACAAAAAAATCTGGACGTTACAACGTCAATGAAGGTTGCCTTTCGTTGACTGGCGAACGTCCAGCACAACGATATGATTCCATTACAGTTGATTATTTAGACAAATCATTTCAACCACAAACCCAAAAGTTTTCAGGTTGGATGGCACAAATCATTCAACACGAAGTCGATCATTGTGAAGGTATTATCATCTAAATGAAAAAATCTCGAGAAAATAAATTCTCGAGATTTTTTTATTATTTAAATTTAAGCTTGAGCAGTTGGATAAATCGTAAATTCATTAACATTAACTTCTTCTGGTTGATCAATGGCAAACTTAACCACGCGTGCAATTGCGACCGGATCAATTCCAACTTGTTCATAAAATGACGACATCCCTGAAAGGGTTTGTTCATCCGTAATAGTATTTAATAATTCTGTGTTAATTGCTGCTGGATATAAGGTTGATGTTCTTATATTTGTTTTTTCCATAGCACTTTCTGTCCTTAGAACTTCCATTAAATTACGGACAGCAAATTTTGTTGCGCCATAAACACCTGCATCTGGGAATGATTTAATGCCTGCAACAGATGATGTTGTAATAACATGTCCATGTTTTTGTTCAATAAATATAGGCAACACTGCAGCAATTCCGTTCAATACACCTTTGATATTGATATCAATCATATCATCCCATTCATCCGTTTTTAAAGCCGATAAGGGCGAGTTAGGCATGATTCCAGCATTATTGAATATAACATCTATCCCACCAAAAGTTTCTTGTGCTAAAGTAACTAAATTCTTAACGTCACTTGCCTTAGTGACATCAGTAACGGCATATGTTGCCTGACCACCATTCTTTTTAATTTCTTCAACAATCTTTGCTAACTTAGCTTCACGACGAGCACCTAAAACGACTTTAGCCCCACCTTCAGCTAACATTCTGGCCGTTGCTTCACCAATACCACTTGATGCTCCTGTAATAACAACAACTTTATTTTCTACTGACATATCATTATCCTCCAATTTAATTAGTATGTTTACATTACTCTTTAAAGTGCACTCTAAGTCAACAAAAAAAGACTCATTTTTATACAAAATAAAAGTGAGTCTCTAGTACCTATTTATTTAAACGGTAAGCAGCGTGATATAAAGGGCCTACGTATTCATTAAATGCAAAACCTGATTTAATTCCAGCAGTTACAAAATCTTTTGCTTTATAGACAGCTTCTTTAACTGACAATCCGTTTGCAAGGCCCGCAGTTATGGCCGCTGCAAATGTACATCCTGCTCCATGATTATAAGCAGGCGTTATCTTTTCAGTTTCTAAAACCTCAAATTGAGTTCCATCATAAAATAAATCAAGCGCCTTTTCACCCTTAAGAGCTTTACCGCCTTTAACAACGACATTTTTTGCACCTAACTCATGAATCTTAATAGCTGCTTGTTTCATGTCGTCAAGTGATTTCAAAGTTCCCATTCCAGATAAAACACCAGCTTCAAACAAATTAGGCGTTGTGACTGTCGCAATTGGGATCAATAAATCACGGATAGCATCAGCTGCTTCTGGATTTAATACTTCATCTTCACCTTTACAAACCATAACAGGATCAATCACAACATTCTTAATCTCTTTTTCTAAAATGCTTTCACGAGCTACTTCTGTAATTGCAACACTACCAAGCATCCCTGTTTTCATTGCAGCAATATCTCCGCCGGCACCTGTCGTTTTCAACTGTGCTTTTACTAATTCAGCATCCATAACAGTTACGTTATGTGCCCATCCAGCATCTGGATTCATGGTAACAATTGAAGTTAGCGCAACCATACCATAAGTTCCAAACTCTTCAAATGTTTTCAAATCTGCTTCCATACCAGCGCCACCACTTGCGTCGCTACCAGCAATTGTTAAAACCTTAGGAATTATTTTCGTCATTACTAATCTCCCTTTTATTGGATGATTTATTTTTAAATTAATATTATTTTATCATACGCCTTGTTATAAACAGCGATACTATTAGGAGTCTTACGCTTCAGAAATATATCGGTATCATTAAAGAGCCACTCAAAATTTTAAATGACAGCTTTCACTTCTTATAAACCTAATGACATAAAAAAAGTTTTTTTATTTATCTAATTTTTGATCGACACTTTTTGTTTCTCTTAATAAAAAGACTGCTGCTAGAATTCCAATAATCATAATGACCAATGATGTTAAAACAACTTGAATCATGCCTTTATCAAAAGCTGTTAAAACAATCTTTTGAACTTTATCAGCATAAGGAGTCGCTATTATTTTTTGACTCCACGCAACCATATGTCCAGAAAATGCTCCTGCATTTACTAAGGCTTGCTGAATACCCGTTGCAGCTACACTAGGAATATGACTATCACTAAAACCAGTGCTCAAACTTGATTCATATGCTTTAGTTTGTGCTAAACCAAGAATTACAACGCCTACTGTTATTCCAATTTGACGAAAAACATTCAATAAACCAGATGCCATGCCAATTTCTTTTGGATTAATATTATCCATAGCAGCAGTATTAATCATCGGATTAATAATAGCGTTACCCAATCCAGTTAATACAAGAAGCGGAAGTAATTGCATGTAGGTAAAGTCCGTTGTTGTTACCTGGCTAAACGTAAATAAACCAAGTGAGGCAACGATAAATCCAAGTGAAATCATCCACTTTTTACCAAACTTGTATCCTAGAACTCCTGTAAAAGGACCTAAGACAAGCGACCATAAACTCATAGGTAGTTGATGTAATCCCGTGGAAAAGGCTGAATATCCCATATAATTTTGCATTAAACTTGTTTGATAAGCGGCTAACGCAAAGATACCAGCACCAAGTGCAAATGCAAGAATTACAACACCAACAAAATGACGATTTGTTAATAATGTTAAATTCATCATTGGCGATTTAACTTTTAACTCTACAAAAACAAAGGCAGTTAAGATTAAAATTGATGCAATTAACCATCCCATAACATGCATATCAGTCCAAGCCCAATGCATATGTTGTTCTTTTTGAATTAAGCCATAAATACCAGCAAATAATCCAACTGCTGAAAGAATCATTCCTATAAAATCAATCGATTCCCCAGCGCCATATGCAGGTGTTTCTTTAACATTTCTAATAACCAAATAAATCGCAATGATACCGACCGGTAGATTAACAAAGAAAATTGAAGGCCAACCAAAGTTCTCAACTAAAAATCCACCAACTAAAGGTCCGATTGCTGTTGAGAATCCAATAACTGATCCTAAAATACCAAGTGCTGTCCCACGTTCTCGGCCTTCAAAGTTAGACGCAACTAACGCCATTGATAAACTCATCATTCCTGAACCACCAATTGCTTGAACTGCTCGACCAAAATCAAGAACTAATAAGTTTGGTGCAAGCCCATTTACAACAGATGCAATCGTAAACAAAATTGTACTAGCGATGAAGACTTTTTTTCGTCCAAACATATCACCTAATTTTGAAACAATTAATAAACTGACTGCATACATTAACGTATATGCATTTAATATCCATTGTAAATCACTAAATGTTGTTTTAAAATCAACTGCCATACTTGGTAAAGCAACATTTACAACAGTAACATCTAAAAGGCCCATAAAAACACCTAAACTCATAGCGAACAATGCTACCCAACGATTTGTTGCTTTTTTCATTTTTTATTCTCCTTTTGTATATCTTTAATTTGCTCCACTACACCAATATAATTCATACCACATATTTTAAAGCAATAAGTTTCATTCCATTTAGAATCATGGACGACCATTTTTCCAATACCAATCGTAACTTATATCCTGACATATTACGACTCATTAGTACTGTTAAAATTAATAATCTATACATATCACTTTAGCGTCTTTCTTCGAAGTCCTTTTAGAAATCACTATTAGACTCATATAAGTATAGTTTTTTTAGCCCTATTTGCAAGTTTTTTGTAAAGCTAATATTTTGCCAATATACCTTAATCATGATAAGTTTTACTTATAATAAGTAAATAAAAAGGAGATTTTATAATGGCAAAATTAACAGAAGATATGAAAAAAATGATTCCTGAACAACTTAATTTTCTTTCAACCGTAGATGAAAATGGGTTCCCACAAGTTGGTCCTAAAGGATCAATGCGTGTTTTTGATGATACGCATTTGATTTATAATGAAGAAACAGCTAAACATGCATTACACAATCTTCAAAATAATGGCCGTGCAGCTGTTGCTGTTATAGATCGTCCTAATCTAAAAGGCTTCCGGTTTGAAGGCACAGCACATTTAATTGATTCCGGTAAAATTTTTGACGATGCTGTTAAATTTGGTGAAGAACGCCATTTACCAAAAATGTACTATGCTGTCATCATTGATGTTGAACGTATTTACAAATTAGATGCTGGCCCAACTGCTGGTGATTTAATTGCTGATTAAATATTAAGACAAAAGGACTAAATCCCGTAAATGGGATTTAGTCCTTTTGTCTTATTTTTGAGCTAATTGTTCTAAAATAGCTAATCCAACACCATCTTCATCATTCTTTTTTGCATGATGATTAGAAATATCTTTATTAATTTGATGACCATTCTCCATTGCATAACTGATACCTGCAGCTTTTAACATCGATATATCATTCAAATTATCGCCAATTGCCATCACTTCTGACATAGGAATACCCATACTATCAGCAAATTTTTTCAACGCAATCCCTTTTTGTGCATTAACATGATTAACTTCAAGATTATTATCCCCTGAAGAAGTCACAATGAGTGTTTCATTTTCTTCAATTTTATTTTTTAAAACAGATAAGTCATCTGATTCATCCGTTTTTCGAATAAGAAATTTAAACAAATCTATTTCAGAATCATCAATAATTTCACTGTAATCGTCTATATAATGAATAGGATTTAAGTTTAATTTGATAACCGCTTCATCATATTTAAGAGGATCATCTGAATAAACACCTTTTGACGTCATAACTTTGAAAAAGGCATGTTCATTCTTCAAAAATTTAATGAGTTTTTGTGCCTCTTTTTTTGATATTGGAAAACTATTAATTTGTTTGCCTTCCTCAGTTACCGTAGCGCCCCCATTATAATTAATCATCGGTGCACTAATACCTGCTGCGTCAATTAAGGGTTTTACCTCATCATAACTTCGTCCAGTGGCAACAACAAAAGTCACTCCCATTTCTTGAGCCTTCTTAATAGCCGCTGCGTTACCCTTCGAAATACTATTTTCATTATTTAATAACGTGCCGTCCATATCTGATGCGATAATTTTAATCATACTTACTAGACACTCCTCTGATTTCAGTTTAGTAGCAACTTAAGCATAGCATGCCACCTAAATAGTGTAAACGTTAACATCTAGACAAAATTAAAAAAGACTACTAATCTATAGTAATCTTTTCTAATTTATGTTTCCTAACCTAACTAATTTAATTATCGATTGTTATGCTAATTCCCGTTAATCTATTTGAGAATATTGATAATTTACTTGCATAACTTGGATGATCATTATTAGCTTGAACAACTTGTTTAAGTGTACCAAAGTCATCCGTAATAATACCATCAACGTTCATAAATAACATCTTTTGCATAATCGTTTCATCATTTACAGTCCAAGCATAGACATCCTGGTTCTTATCATGTGCCTTGCTCACAAATGAGTCATCTAGAGTTGTAGCTTCCATAGTGTACGCATTTGCTGGTGTTTCTGGAAATGATATATTATATGGAATAATAAAACTGATATAAAGCTTTGGTGCTTGTTTTTTTACTTGTGAAACAACATCATAACTTAAAGAATGAATTCGATCCTTATCAGCTAATAGTCTTTTTTGATATTTTTTAACAAAGTTTTTAGTCATATTGGGACTATCTTGCGGAGATACTTTGATTTCAACTAATAATTTTTGATGATTCTTCTCTGCTGCCTTTAAATATTCATCGAAACTTGGAATTTTAGCTGAATAACCATTTTCACGAACAGTTAATGCTGTTAACTCGGATAATGTTAAATCATGTACTGTCCGATTAACATTCGCTAAATTTTCCAAATTTGGATCATGCATAACAACAAATTTATGGTCTTTTGTTTCTTGAATATCCATTTCGATGTAATCAGGTTTCTCTTTAGCTGTTTTTTCTAAGGCAGGAATGGTATTTTGTACACCATTTCCATCATCAACTCCACGGTGAGAAATAAGAACTGGATAGTCATTTAGCATCCCCTTTAAGTAAACATAATTATAAATAGAAGCTGTCCCTGCAACTAGTATCAGGAGAACAACGACACTAACTTTCTGTAATTTAATAAAGCGTTTCTCTTTATAGAATGTTTCTTGAACGGGTTTCAAATGCGGTTGTTGTTCTTCAAAAACATCTAGCGCAATACCTAACAACATAGTCACACTTAAAGCTAATACGATTTGTCCTAAAATTTCCAAAATAAACAGATTAAACATCACAATCATAAATGCTTGATTTTGAAAATGATTATCTACATAGTTCTGAATTAGGAACAAACTAATTTGAACAATTCCTGATATAAAAGCTATAGAAGCCGTAATTACTAATCCTTTTGTGACGGTTATCCAAAATTTGCCACGTCCAGCTTCCCAACTTTGTTTAATTAAATGACCGATTCTTTTTTCTGAACTAAACAACATAGTTGGAATAAAACTAATTAATCGGATAGAGAAGAAAAATGCTACACCATAGACTAAAAGTATTGGGCCCCAGATAGCTGGACTTGTCCACATATCTTGAAGAATAAAATCTGGAATAGTCACCTTATTTAATAAAGTAGATGTAAATAAGACTTGTCCAAATGGTAAAATTAAAACGAAGTAAAAAATAACGAGCAACGCTGTTAAAGGACGTAACTCTAAAACGTCATGAATTGATTGTTTTAATAATGACTTAAATTCAATTTTTAAATCATAACGAATAGCTTGAATACCCCTGATCATGAAAGACATTTGAATATAAACAATACTTAATATAACTAATATAACAAGGATAAACTCAATTAATAATATAGGTTTATCCTCAATAACCGAAATAATGTTAGTATAGGTTAAATATTCGACTTGGTTACTACTAAGTATCTGGCTTACCACCCAAGTTAAGATTGGTTGTACCACTGCAGATAAAATATAATTAGTAACAACTACTAAAATAAAATACAATTTCCAGTGTTGAAAAAATTCCTTATAACTTTGATTTAAAAAATGAAATGTTCTACGCATATTTTCCCCCAATTAAATATTTAATATGTACTTTATACTATCATAGCCTTACCTTTTTTTACATTTATTGACTTTATCCGCGTAAAAATTGAATCTTACTACCTTAGCGTGGTAAATTAGATAGTATCGTTTCTCATAAAAGGAGTTCATCATGTTAAAACATAAAAAAGGTTGGTTTATCTTATTATTCTTAGTCCTAATCGTCTCTATTGGTTCATTATTCTTTTTCATTCAAAATTCTCACTCCGTTTCCAATACTAATCACCAAAAAAATAGCTCTAAAAAGGTAAGTTCATCTTTACCCAAGAAAACTATTAAGAAAAATAAGCTCATTTCAAATACTAAAATAGACAGTTCGCATTGGAAATCATTTAAGGGCCAGACCGAATTTCCAATTTTAATGTATCATAGTATTTCTGTTGGAAATTCACTTCGTATTCCTGAAGCACAATTTGCCCATCAAATGCAGTGGCTTAAAAAAAATGGTTACTACACGTTATCACCTGCTGAAGCTATCGAAGTTTTTAAAACACATAAAAAACCTGCTAATAAAATTGTTTGGATTACTTTTGATGATGGTTACAAGGATAACTATGAAAAAGCTTATCCTGCTCTCAAAAAATATCATCAAAAAGCAACCATCAACTATATTACAAGCCACTTTGGCCACATAAACAAACTAACTATGCCACAAATGAACGAGATGCGAAAATCAGGTTTAGTAAGTATTCAAAGTCATACTGTCCATCATGAGGAACTTAATCAGATGACCGATGCACAACAAACTTTTGAATTTAAGAATTCGAAAAAATGGCTAAACAATAAATTTCATCAAGAGACATCAATTATTTGTTATCCAGTTGGTCGCTTCAATAACCAGACCGCTAAACTTGCTAAAGATGCAGGCTACAAACTTGGTCTAACGACATTACCAGGACTCGCTAATGAAAGCCAAGGACTATTCACCTTGCATCGTGTCCGTATCTCACCCGATTTATCAGATATTTCTTACAAGTATCTTTTAGAACACGGCATGTAAACAACACAAAAAAAAGGAATAAATCGCTGTTTGATTACAGTGATTTATTCCTTTTTTTTGTTAAACATTTTAATACACCGAAAGAATTATTTAATTAAGCTTAGTTCTAACCCTAATGCTTCTGCGACACGTGTTCCGTATTCCTTATCAGCTTGATAAAACTGTTTAGTTTCACGAATCTTTATCTCAATATCTTTAACTTGTCCCAGATTTAATTTAATATTTTCAATTAAACGTGCTTTTTCATCAGTAGGTAACAATCGATATAATTTACCGGCAGCAGTATAATAATCCTCATTTACTGAATAGTTGCCTACTTTTCCATCCAATGTATCACCATGAACTTCTGCATGGCGATTTTCTTCAGGTCCACCTAAACTGTTGGGCTCATAGTTAACATCACCGTTCTGATTTTGCGCCATTAAACCATCTCGTTCATAATTATGAACCTCATTTTTAGGACGGTTAGTTGCCAATTGTTCATAGTTAGCACCTAATCTATATCTTGCAGCATCTTTATAACCAAATAAGCGTCCTTGGAGTAATTTATCTGGTGAGGCTTCAATTCCTGGAACGAAGTTAGCTGGTGAAAATGCTAATTCTTCAATATCTTCAAAATTATTTTTTGGATTTTCATCTAAAACCATTTGGCCAATTTCAATTAATGGATAGTCCTTTTGCGAAATAACTTTCGTAACATCAAAGATATCTTGCGGATAGGCTAATCCTGCTTTGTAAGGCACAATTTGTACGGCTACTGTCCAACTGGGGTAATCTTGATCCTCAATCGCATTATACAAATCATTTTGTAAGTAATCAGAATCTTTTCCTCTTAATTCTTCAGCAACCTCATTACTTAAATTATGAACACCTTGGTTTGTTTTGAAATGATATTTAACCCAAAATTGTTCACCTTGCTTGTTTACCCATTTAAAAGTATGACTTCCATAACCGTGCATCATTCGGTAACTAGCAGGGATCCCACGATCACTCATAAGCATTGTTACTTGGTGAACTGTTTCAGGTGATAACGACCAGAAATCCCACTGCATATCCTGACTTCTAGCATGCGTTTTTGGGTCACGCTTTTGGGAATGTATAAAATCTGGGAATTTCAAAGCATCATTAATAAAGAAAACGGGCGTATTATTACCCACAATATCGTAGTTACCTTCATCTGTATAAAATCTTACTGCAAATCCTCGTACATCTCGATAAGTATCCGGATAACCTGCCTCACCAGCTACTTGTGAAAAACGGGTTATGACTGGCGTTTTCTTGCCCAAACCATTGAAAAGACCTGCCATAGTATAATCACTCATATCTCTAGTTAATTCAAAATAGCCTTTAGCCCCTGCCCCTTTTGCATGGACCACTCTTTCTGGAATACGTTCTCGATTAAAATGTGCCAATTTTTCTAGTAATTGGTAATCTTGAACTAAAACCGGTCCACGAGCCCCAGCTGTTTGTGAATTTTGATTATTCGCCCATGTTTGACCTTCATTTGTTGTTAAATCCCCCATGATGATTCCTCCTATTATCTTATTTATAAGTCCAATCCTAGCACCTAAACTGATAATTACAATTATTTTGACTTTTATAACTTGAATCGGAAAGTAGGTTTTAAATATCATAGTGAGTTCTAGTTAATGTTTATTTTTTTATCATTTTATGACATTTTAAATCAAATAATAACAAAAAGCCTTGATAACATAGTATTGTTATCAAGGTTTTAAAATTAATTTTATCTAGTTTTTTAAGAAAACTGTTACAGAAGCCGCAATTACAATTAGTATAAGACCAATAATAATAACTAACCATTCTTTACCCGTTTTTTTAGTGCGCATAACGACAATTCCTGAAATCGTTGCTCCAACAATTGAAACTTGTGAAAGGACGAATCCAGTTGCCAATCCAAGCATTGCAGGTTGAGCTGAAACTAAATAACCCAATGCTGCCATTGCAAAGAAGAAACCAGAAAAAATTTGTTTGTACGTAACACTTTGTGTAAAAATGTTATTTTTATTTTTCGTTAATTCATAAATTCCAAGAATTAATCCAAATGCTGCCATCCCGATAGCTTGTGCTAAAAACATATGCATACCATCAGTATTTTTAGTATATTGTGGAAGGATACCATATAATGAATAACCAACTTGGGCAATCAATAAGACACCAACTGCCTTTGTAAGTAGTTCTTTATTTCCAGCTGATTTCTTTTCTTGATAAGTTGTCATATAAGCTCCAACCAAGATAACAAATACAGCGATGAATCCATATAATTTTGATGAAACTGGACCCCAGTTACCAAGCATTACAACACCCCAAACTACATTTGCTGTAATTTGGAAAGCTGTTGAGATTGGCATTGCTTTAGCAGAACCTAAAGCATTTCCATCCTGATCTTTCATCCCAAAAGCCATAATAGTTAAAACATTTCCAAAGGCCCAAGCTGCCCCTGAGAAAAATGCTAACCAAAAATTAGAACCTTGTAACATGGGCATTCCCATGACTAATGAAAGGACGATTGCAACAATCAAAGTTCCCCATGTTGCTCCAAAAATACCTTGAACTGGTTTACCGCCAAAATATGATACTAAAGTTGGATATGCACTCCAACCAATAATTGCTAAAAGTGAGAAAAATAATCCTAACATATTCATTTTTATATCATCCTATCCTTATATTAATAACTATTTAATTGCTTCGCCTTCAAAATCAACATTTGATTCCAAAACGATATTTGAAAATGGTGTGATTTCACCTGTTCGTACTGTAGCAATATTATTATCATCACGACTCATCGATTTCAATTCATCATGTGAAATGAAAACAACTTCAACATCATCATCTAATAAAGCCTTGATAGCAGCATATTGTTCAGGATTAACCGTTTTAATTTCTTCAGCTAAAAAAGCTTTTTGAATTTTCATTTCAGAAAGTGTTGCAGCTAAAACATCAATAAATAATGGTAATCCACGTACGATTGAAAGATCAATTTTACGTCCATCATCCTTAATTGGTAGGCCTGAGTCACCAATTGTTAACCATTGTGTATGTCCAATTTCAGAAATAGCATTTGATAATTTTGTATTCAAAAGATTAGTTTTACGCATAATTTATCTCCCATTCAACAATTTAAATTTATTTATTAGCATCCAAAACAGCTAATACAGCAGATTCAGTTGGAATACTTGGTTGTGCACCAGCATGTGACACCGTTACAGATGAAGCAGCTGATCCATAACGCATAGCTTCAGCTAAATTATCTAAATTAGCATGTAAACGTGTTGCTGTAGCACCAATAAAAGTATCGCCGGCAGCAGTTGTATCAACAGCCTTAACCTTAAATGCTGGAACGACTCCTTCTTCACCATTATCACGCATGTAGAAAGAACCTTCTGAGCCAATTGTAATGATTACGGTATTAATTCCACGTTCAAAATAGTACGCAGCATTGTGTATCATTGAATGTTCATCAGTCACTTCTATCCCAGTCAATAAGAATGTTTCATGTTCATTTGGTGTAATAATATCAGTTAATTCTAATAATTCAGCTGGTAGTCCACCATTTTCAGGCATTGGAGCTGGGTTCAAAATTGTTTTAACACCATGTTCGCGTGCAATCTTGAAACCTTCAATAACTGATTCTGTTGGAATTTCTAATTGCGCAATCAAAAAATCTGATTCAGCAATGGCAGCTTCATGTGCGCGTACATCAGCTGGTGTCATATCAGCATTAGCGCCACCATAAATATGGATAATATTATCGCCTGTTTCGGCTGAAACAGTAATATAAGCTTGTCCAGTTTCTTCAGTATCTGAAACAATCACATGTTCAGTGCTTAAGTTTTCAACATTCATATTCTTTGAGGTATCAAATTCTTTACCAACTTTTGTAATCATGTTAGTCTTTGCACCAGAACGTGCAGCGGCAACACCTTGGTTCAATCCTTTTCCACCCATTGCTTCAACTTGATGATTTGGTGTGTGTAAAGTTTCGCCGCTAGTTGCGAAACGGGGTACAGAAACAACCTTATCAATATTAGTTGAGCCCAAAACAGTAATAACTTTTGCCATAACGTTTCTCCTTCATTTCTTTGATATATTTATCAAATAGAATGTGTATTCGATTACATCAATATAATACATATTATTTGCTTTGGCAAGCGCTTTCTGGTTTTAACTGCTAAAACTACCGACTTTTTCGCCAATTATTGACTAATACAAAAAAACCTGATGACATAAAATTGTCATCAGGTTTTTTATTAATATTAAAGTTTAATTTTGCTTACGATGTTTAATTTGTCATCAAGATCGTAAACAACTGGTTCGCCAGTTGCCATTTCAACGCCCATGATGTCTGCATCAGAGATGTTTTCAATGTATTTTGTAAGGGCACGTAATGAGTTACCATGTGCAGCAACGATTACATTTTTGCCTTCAAGTAATTTAGGAGCGATTTCGTCTTCCCAGAAAGGAATAACACGTTCCAAAGTAACTTTTAAGTTTTCGCCACCTGGGATAGCTTTAGGATCTAAATCAGCATAACGACGATCGTTAGCTGCTGAACCTTCATCAGTTGCGCTTAAAAGTGGAGGTAATGTATCGTATGAACGACGCCATACAAGAACTTGATCTTCACCGAATTGTTCTGCTGCTTCGGCTTTGTTTTGGCCTTGTAATGCACCATAATGACGTTCATTTAAGCGCCATGATTTGATTTCAGGAACCCATAATTGGTCTGAACCTTCAAGTGCGTAATGTAATGTTTTAATAGCACGTGTTAAAACAGATGTATAAGCTTGATCAAATTCGATTCCAGCTTCTTTAATCTTTTTACCAGCTGCTTGTGCTTCAGCAACGCCTTGTTCGCTCAAGTTAACATCTACCCAACCTGTGAAAAGGTTAGATAAGTTCCATTCACTTTGTCCGTGACGAATAAATACTAATTTTGCCATAAGATAAAATCCTCTTTTTCTATTTTTAGTTTACTGGTTTATTTTACACTGAAATGAAATAAATTAATAGTCTAATTTAAGCGATTTAGCTTTGCACTTTTGAGTCCCTTTAACAACTGATCAACAGCTGTTTGAACCGTTCCTAAATCAGTTGCCAAATTCATTCGAATAAAGCCTGGCGTTTCTTCACTAAACCATTGTCCATAATCAATAGCTAAGCCACACTCATTCTGAATAAATTCTTTCATCCGACTGGGATTTACATATGCTGAAAGGTCAATCCACATCAAGTATGTGCCTTCTAGTTCACTAATTTTAATTTCTGGAAATTTATTGACTAATTGGTGGCTGACTTCTAAATAATTGGTCCTTACGATACTCAGAATTTCATCTAACCAAACTGCTCCTGAACGATAAGCCGCCTCTCCAGCAACACATCCCATTAAACTACCCTCAGGTTTGTTCAAACGCTGTACCATTTTATCGTACTTAGCTCGTAATTGCGCGTTTGGAATAATGATATGCGAGTTTTGTAAAGCAGCTAAATTAAATGTTTTTGAGGGAGCATTAACGACAACCATATTATCTCGATAACGACCTTCGTCTATTGATAAAGCTGATACAAATGGTTTTTTTCCCACAATTAAATCTTGATGAATTTCATCCGAAATTACCATCACTTTATTTTCACGACAAATTTCAAAGAGTTGTGTCAGTTCAGCTTCAGTCCAGACGCGACCAACTGGATTATGCGGTGAACAATGAATAAGTAATTTAACGTGATTAGCTTTCATATCTCGTTCAATTGCTTCAAAATCCATTTCATATTGATTATTTTCATGTTTCAAAGGTGTTCGTACGATACGTCTGTTATTATCTTCAATTGCACTATAAAAAGGGTAATATACTGGTGTTTGAACTAAGACGCTATCACCTGGTTCCGTCATTAAATCGACTAATTGATATAATGAATTTACAACCCCTGTTCCAAATCTCATCCATTCCTTATGCAGTTCAATCCCATAGCGAGATTGTTGCCAATCAAAAAAGGCATCATAATATGAATCAGGAATTGTTGAATAACCAAAAACACCATGTTGTACCCGTGCTATTAAAGCATCAGTTACGGCTTTAGGTGCTTTAAAATCCATATCTGCAACCCACAGTGGCAATAATTTATCATCGCCATATTGCTCTTTTAAACTATCCCATTTAACTGAATTTGTATTTTTTCTATTCACTCTAAAATCAGCTAAAAATTTATTTTTCTTTACCATCAGTTTGACTATCCTTCCTTATTCCTTTAATTTTACCAATCCGTCCTTTAGATCCAGGAATTGACTTCACACCCAAGATATCCAAGAAGAATGTGAAAATGGGAATTCCGACAATCAAGCCCCACGTTCCAAATAATTCTTCACTGACTAACAAGATTACAAATGTAAAGAATATAGGTAGTTCTGTCCGACTTGACATAAATTTAGGATTTAATACATATGATTCTAATAAATGAACGACCATTAACATAATTAAGATGTAAACCACATCACGTACGCCACCAACCGAATAACCAACTAAACTTAATGGAATACATGAAATTAATACCCCTGCGACTGGAATTAAACTTAATAAGAAAATTAATATTCCTAAAGGCAAGAGCTGTGGCATATGCATGAAGTACAACCCAATCACAGTAATAACTGTATTAACAGTTGCGATAAAGAATTGTGCTTCAATAACGACACCAAATGATTTAACAAATTTTTCACCAAAGAAGTAAATATCCTGGAAAAACCAACCAAAATCACTTGATAAAAAGTTTTTTGAGAAATGTGTCATCTGATCTTTTTCAATCGTATAAAAGAAGCTTAAAATAAGCGATAATAAAAATGTTGCTGCCATAAAACCAATGCTCGTTATATATTGAAATACAAGCGTAAAACTACTTTTTAATTGTGGCACAATTTGAGATTTACCAATAGATTTAAGTACCCATTCCATCACAAGATTTGTATCTTTACCTGGATGACGATAAAAATTAATCACATAATGTGCCATTGAAACTGTTTGCGAAACTAAAATAGGAAAATACTTAGTAACTGCCAAATAAAGCAGCGCGATAATTGCCAGATATACTCCTATAACAATTATTCGACTATTAATTGATGAATGTCTTTGAATAACATTTATCAATCGGACTACTAAATATGTAAATATAAAAGTTAATAGAACAATGCTAATGACATCTTTCGCAAGAAAAATAACACCCATAATTACACAAAGTACAACAAATCTACGTAACTTAATATTTTCAATAAAACTTTGCCAAATTTCCAATAGACACACTCCT
This sequence comes from Dellaglioa sp. CoH-57-MRSF-20, assembly GCF_056781955.1. The sequence continues at coordinate 117,883 of NZ_JBXAXV010000001.1, read as the reverse complement.
TTAACTATAGTCTTCATTGTACAAAATATTTACTAAAATGTCTGTAATTCTTACCTTTTTGTTCTAAAATAATTATCTCTCCGGAAAGTTGACGACTTGTCGTCTATTAAAACTTATGGTTAACTATGAAGATTGACTCTACGAAAGGAGTACTCTTGTATGGCTGAATTAATTTACAAACAACTGATTAGTAAACTTAAAAAAAGAATCGCTGCAGATGAATTTCCCGACATGAAACTCCCTGATGAACGTAGTTTGAGTGAAACTTATAAAATTAGTCGTAGTTCAGTAAAACGAGCTCTTAGCCAAATGGCTAACGACGGTATTATTTTTAAAAAACGCGGTTCCGGCACCTTCATTAATCCCTTATATTTAAAAAATAAAACCGTTTTTAATTATGAAGGCTCTAACTTAGGTGTTACAGACGGATTTGAAATGAATGGTAAAAGCCCTAAAGTTAAAGTACTAAGTTTTGAAGTTATTGCGCCCTCAGAAGATTTACAACGCAATCTTTTCTTAGACACAGATGATTTTGTCTACAAGATTGTTCGCTTACGTTTATTTGAAAAAACGCCTTTTATGATTGAAACAGGCTATATTCCAATTAAGATTGTTCCTAATTTATCTCAAACAATTGTTAAAGGATCAATTTTTAATTATTTGGAGGATATTCAGAATCAATCAGTTACTAAATCGTCGCTTTCAATCTACGCTGAACCATCAGACGAAAATGATCAAAAACTTTTAAATTTAAAACCAACTGAACCAGTTAGTATAATGGATGGTATTTTCTTCTTAGATAATGGTACCCCATTTGAATATTCAAGTATGAGATTTCATTATAAATTTTCTAAATTTAATACTTTCATGGCCGTTAAATAGGCTATTTAACGGCTTTTTATTTACTTTTTAAAATAATTGGTACGTTCCAATGAATTAAATGATTGACTTTTATTTAATGTTTGTTATTATGAACATATAGAAAGCGCTATAACTTTAGCAAATAAAACATATAGGAGTGTGTAACTATGACAGAAACTGATTTTTCATCTAAATCATATTTAGATAAAGTTGATGCTTGGTGGCGTGCAGCAAACTACCTTTCAGTTGGACAACTTTATTTAAAACAAAATCCATTATTACAAACTGAAGTCGTACCTGAAGACATCAAAGTTAACCCTATTGGTCATTGGGGAACAATCTCAGGCCAAAACTTTATTTACGCTCATTTAAACCGTGCAATTAATAAATATAACTTAAACATGTTCTATATTGAAGGACCTGGTCATGGTGGCCAAGTTATGGTTTCTAATGCTTACCTTGATGGTAGTTATACAGAAATCTACCCAACAATCACTGAAGACTTAACTGGTATGCAAAAATTGTTCAAACAATTTTCATTCCCAGGTGGTGTCGCTTCTCATGCTGCTCCTGAAACACCAGGATCAATCCATGAAGGTGGCGAATTAGGTTATTCATTATCTCATGCCGCTGGTGCTATTCTTGATAACCCTGACGTAATTGCTGCTACAGTAATTGGTGATGGTGAATCAGAAACTGGACCATTAGCAGCAAGTTGGTTCTCAAATGTCTTCATTAACCCAGTTAATGATGGTGCTGTATTACCAATCCTTGATATGAATGGTTTCAAAATCTCAAATCCTACAATTTTATCACGTAAATCTGATGCAGATTTAACAAAATACTTTGAAGGTATGGGTTGGGATCCAATTTTCGTTGAAGGAACTGATCCTGAGATCATCCATCCTGAAATGGCTAAAAAAATGGATCTTGCTATCGAAAAAATTAAAGCAATCCAAACTGAAGCTCGCAAACACCCAGCTGAAGAAGCAACAATGCCTAAATGGCCTGTTATGATTGTTCGTACACCAAAAGGCTGGACTGGTCCAGAAGTCTGGAACAACGAACCAATCGAAGGCTCATTCCGTGCTCATCAAGTTCCAATTCCTGTAGACCAACGTCACATGGAACATGTTGATGCTCTTGTTAAATGGATGAAATCATACCGTCCAGAAGAATTATTTACAAAAGACGGTCAATTAATTCCTGAACTAAAAGAAATGGCACCTAAAGGCAACCAACGTATGGCAATGAACCCTATTACTAACGGTGGTATTAATCCTCAAAAATTAGTTATGCCTGATTGGAAGAAAAATGCTGTTGATACATCAACTCCAGGTGCTGTTACAGCACAAGATATGATTATTTTCGGTGACTTCGCTCGTGATATTATTGAAGAAAACCCTAAAAACTTCCGTATCTTCGGACCAGATGAAACAAAATCAAACCGTTTGAATGCTATCTTTGAAGCTACTAACCGTCAATGGTTAGAACCAATCAAAGAAGGTAACGACGAATGGCAAAGTCCTGTAGGCCGTGTTCTTGATTCACAATTATCAGAACATCAAGCTGAAGGTTGGATGGAAGGTTATGTCTTAACTGGACGTCATGGTTTCTTCGCTAGTTATGAATCATTCTTACGTGTCGTTGATTCAATGTTGACACAACATTTCAAGTGGTTACGTAAAGCCAAAGAACAAACATGGCGTAAACAATACCCATCATTGAATGTTATTGCAACATCAACTGTATTCCAACAAGATCACAATGGTTATACTCATCAAGATCCAGGTATGCTTGGTCATTTAGCTGATAAGAAACCTGAATTTATCCGTGAATATACACCTGCTGATTCTAACAGTTTATTAGCTGTTATGAATAAGACTCTTCAAAGTGAAGAACTTATTAACTTAATCGTTTCAAGTAAACAACCACGTCCTCAATTCTACTCAGCTGATGAAGCTCAAGAACTTGTTGACAATGGTTTGAAAGTTATCGATTGGGCAAGTACTGCTAAGGGCGATGATGCTGATCTTGTTATTGCTGCTGCTGGTTCAGAACCTAACTTAGAAGCTTTAGCTGCTGTTAGTCTTTTAAACTCAGCATTCCCAGAATTGAAGATTCGTTTCATCAATATTGTAGATATCTTAAAATTACGTCATCCTAAGATTGACCCTCGTGGTTTCTCTGATGAAGAATTTGACGGTTACTTTACAACTGATAAACCAGTCGTATTCGCATTCCATGGTTTCGAAGCTATGGTTCGTGACATCTTCTATGATCGTCATAACCACAATGTTTCAATCCATGGTTACCGTGAAAATGGTGATATCACTACACCATTCGATATGCGTGTCTTGAACCAAATGGATCGTTACAACCTTGCTAAAGATGCTGTCTTACAAGCTGGCAACTTAGGCGCTGCAGGCGATAAATTTGTTAAAGAAATGGAAGCTATGGTTGCTAAACATGAATCATACATCCGTGAAAATGGTGATGATCTTCCAGAAGTTAATAACTGGAAATGGACTCCACTAAAATAGTAAAACTTTAAACGAAAAGAGAACCGCAATTGCGGTTCTCTTTTCGTTATCATTAAAAATCATTCTTTTGTGAGCTGTCCATCTCGCATAAAAAATGTTTGGTCTGTATATGCCAAGACATCTTCATCATGTGAAACCATAATAATCGTTTGTCCCGTCTTTTTAGTAATATCGGCTAGCTGGGCTGCAACTTGCTTCGCTCTTTTGCTATCTAAGCTTGCCGTTGGCTCATCAGCAAAGATGAGCTCCGGTTGCCCAAATAATGCTCTAGCGATTGCAACGCGTTGTCTTTGACCACCTGAAAGACTAGCAGGATATTGATTTCTTTGGTCCCATACACCTAAGTCACGTAACATCATTTCGGGATTACGACTTTCTTTTTTAGTTTTCATTTTATTGACTAATTCAAATTGTTCTAAAACGGTTAAAAATGGGACTAAATTAGACCCTTGTAAAATAAACCCAAATTCATTAAATCGTAACCTAGTTCGCTCTTTTTCGCTTAATTGTCCGATCTCTTGATCTTTAAAATAAATTGTTCCATCGGTTAATCCTTGTAATCCACCCATAATGGTCAGCAACGTTGTTTTTCCAGATCCTGATGGACCTGTCAAGCCAATAAACGTCCCTTTCTCAACAACTAAATCAATATTATCAAGAGCCAACTTTTTATTATCACCTTTTCCAAATGTTTTAGAAACATCAGATAATTGCATTAAACTCATTTAGACACCTCCAATTGCATCAAGTGGATCAACACGTAATATTTTAAAAATGGAGAATAGTGATCCTAGAATGATCATCAATAATAAGATAACCGAAAATCCTACGACTAAGAAGACATTATTTAAAAATGGGACGGCAGCTGGTAACGATAGCGCTGTTGCCACATCTGCAATAATACCCAATCCAATTCCTAGTAAACCTAGTAATGACGACTCCCAAATTAAGCTTTTAACCAAAGTCCCACTAGAAACTCCTTGTGCACGTAACACGCCATAAACGGCTGTTTTTTCAATGGTTAAAATATACATAAAGATACCTACGATAAACGCAATAATGACAAATAAGGCGCCAATCATTAACGTAAAGGTCTTCACTTCTGGACCATATCCCGGTATGTTGTTAATCACCTTGTCCATTGTTAATGTCGCTAATTGTTGATCTTTTTTAATTTTAGCTGAATTTTTTAAAACAACTGCATTAATTTTTTCAGTCGGATTGTCCGGGCCATAACGTAACGTTTGATAGTCAGCTAATTGTAAATAGACAACTGGTGCTGTTGTGTATTTATTACCCGTCGTTATCCCCACTACTTTATATTCTTGTTTCGCATTATTAATTTTTATTTTTTGGCCTAATTTAGTGGCATCTAATCCATTATCAACAACTACTTCGTTAACTTTCTGCGGCATTCTGCCTTGAACTAATTTAGGCTTCAAAAATTGATTAAATTGAACTCCAAAAACACTAATATTAGCTTTTGGTTCGTTTTTCCGACTAGCAACGCCCATCATTTGACCTAAATAAGCGTAGTCTGATTTTGACCCTGAAATCTTAGGAAGTGAGTCTTTTTGTATCTCGGAAGATGCCAAATTATTATTCGCATACTGACTGATAACAATGTTATCCGCATCCCAATTATCAATTGAAGACCGATTATTGTTCGCAAGCCCAAAAGCCAATCCCGTTAAAAAAAAATGAGATATGAAACTAAAAAGATGGTGAAAATAATCAGACCATACCGAAGTTTATTATATTTAATCTCTTTAACAGCTAAGTACATGTCATATTCCCCCTTATTTCTACTATATAATAACTTTGCACCAAATTAAAAGTAAACGTTTTCAGTGGAGGTTAAGAAAAAAGCATAATCCTAAAATTTAGAATCACACTCTTAAAATACTAATTTATTTGTAATCTCGCGCTGCAATAGCTTTAACACTTGTTGTTTCTTTAACAGCCTGTTTAATAATTTTTACAACATCTGAATCACTAAATGAGTTAGGGTTAACACCAGCAAATTTAATTGAGTCTCGTGCTGCCTTAATACGTGATGCTGTAATTGCTTTACCGTTACCATCTACTATGTTAGATGAACTTGTTGTATATTCATTCGAACCTGAATACGATGATGCAGCGGCTTGTTCTTCTGACGTCAACGTAGCTGACGAATTGTTTTTTATTTCTGGTATACTATACTCCGACCCATAACCACTACTTTTAGATGATGGTGTTGAACTTTTCGAACTACTTGAAGAACTGCTTGAAGAACTACTTGTTGGGTAGCCAATCGTTGCCAAATTCTTATCATTTTTTTGTTGTAAGTCTGTTGCTTTTTTCTTTAAATCTGAGTAATAATTTTTATCAATACTACTATCTTTTAAGATTTCAGTTAATTTATCGTTTGATGCTGTGTAGCTATATTCTGTATTTAAATTCATTGCTTCATTATATGTTTTTATGAATAGCGCACGTTTTTCAAGAACCGTTGTTAATTCTTTTTTCAAATTTGTTGCTCGTTTTTTAATGACTGCTGATCCATCATGATCCGCTAGCACGATGCTAATTGCATCCTTTGCTTTACTATACTGACGATCTTCAGTTTTGTTAATTACTGCCTTGTAATGTGTCACCTGTGTCTTGTAAGCTTGTGCAGTCGCATCATTTGATTTCTTTTTTAAAGCGACATCAAAATAATTTTCTGCCTCAGTATATTCTGCATCTTGAATCGCAGTTTTACCGTTCTTCATGGCTGTATTATAATTTTTATTTGCTTCTGCATGTTTCGTTAAACCGTAGCCACCAAACATACCTACTATAACAACTGCAACTAATCCCCATACCCATTTTTTCATTTTAACCACACCTCTTATCCCTATATTTATATCGCTGTTATTATATCATGGAACATCCTTCAACCGTTATTCAAAATAAGAATTTAGTCCCTGAGAGAAACTAAATTCTTATTTACTTAATTTATAATATAAGTGACAACAGCATAATAGCGCAAAGTCCAAGTACAACAGATAATCCCATTGATCTCGTACGATATGCGATTGCGAATACAACCACAGCCGCTATTAATTTTGTGACGTTATCTACGCCCACAAATTGAAAACTTGAATCAATAAAAAGGTCTTTAAAAACTAATGCTGAAAATAACGCAACGGGTACATACTTCATCCATTCATTAAACCATTCTGGGATTTCTCGAGATGAAAAAATTCGTAATGGAATAAATCGCGGTAAATATGCAACAATTGCAGATAAAATAATTAATAAAAAATGATCCATTGTTGTCATTTCCATAGTTAACTTTCCTCAGAAACTTTAGACTTTCTACTTATTGTATGTCGACTTGCTTTTGGTTTAATCGTATTTAATAATTTATTTCGTTTACCTTTTCTAACAATTTCATGTTCAATAATAAATCCAACAAAGGAAGCTAGTAAAGTTGCTACAACTAATCCCATCGTACTTTGGAACAATGACATGAAAATAATTGCTAAAATACCTGAAAGAATACTAATAATAATTGTGAGATAATTTTTAAGTTGCATGACTATCATGTAAATAAATAATGAAGTTAATGCAAATTCAACAATGCTTAAATTAATTTTTAACCCAGCACCAATTAAACTACCTGCAATATTACTCATCGTCCAAAATAATAATGAATAATGTTCAACCATCAAGGCATCTTTTGGTTTCCATTCTTTATCTGTTGCAAATTTTAAATAGTTTACTGCGTAATTTTCATCGTTTAGTGATGCCGCAAATATGTATAAAAACTTACGACTAGTTCCTCGAATGTACTGTGACAAACTAGCACCTAATAACGCATACCGTAATTCTAAGAAAAATAGCATAGTAACAATTGAAAGAATTGGCGACTGAATCGTCAACATTGATGCAATTAAAAACTGTGCACCACCTGAAAAGACAAGTATGGAAACTAATCCTGCTAATATCGTATTGAAGCCTGCTGCATGCAACAAAATACCACATGCGAGTCCAATTGGGACGTAACTCAGGCAAAGCGGCATCGCAATTTTAAGAACTGTGAGCCAGCGTTTCTCTGTTTCTTTCACGATAGTCCTCCAATAATATAAAGTTGGTTTAACGATATAAATTATAGCATACATCTGTTTCTTAATACTCATTATTTAGTAACTCTAATCAAAAAGTTATCCAATAATGATCTGTTCTGATGGAAAACGATACTTTTCATCCCGTTCTTTTTTCGAAACAAAGAATATTAACATGTATAACATCCCTACGCGTCCAACAAACATCAAAATAATAATGACCATTTTACCGATAATGCTTAATGAACTGGTAATTCCCGTTGATAATCCCGTCGTTCCAAAAGCAGAAGTTACTTCTACAATCAGCGAAATCAACGAATGATTCTCCGTAATACTTAAAATAAAGACCGCGATTAAACACATAAATATCGATAGGTTAACAACTACTACTGATTTTTGAATATCATTTTCATGAATCCTTCTATTAAAAATATTCACATTCTTATGTCCACGAATAAACGATAACAAATATAATCCTAAAATCCCAATTGTTGTTGTTCGAACACCACCACCAACTGAACTTGGACTAGCACCAATAAACATTAACATAGAAAAAATCAATAAGGTTGTCGTATTAAAATCACTAATTTGATTAATTTGTAGTCCGGCATTACGCGTTGTAATACTATAAAACATAGCTGTCATAACTCTCTCAACGAAATCCTTATGTGCAAAATAACCATTATGTTCAGATAAGAAAATTAATATTGTTCCAATAAAGAAAAATCCAATCGCAAAACTACCTGCTAATTTTGTAAATAATGAAAATCTAAATTTTTTATGTCCTGGTTTGAACCACGTAACCTTGATCCACGCTAAAATTTCAATAATAACGGGAAATCCTAAACCACCTATAAAAATTAAAATCATAATTAAAAATAAAAAGACGTAATCTTTCGAATAAGGGATAATAGATTTCCCAGTAACGTCAAATCCCGCATTTGTTAACGCAGATATTGCAATATAAAAGCCATCAAAAATTGACGCAGCTAGATGTTCAAAGCCATCACGTACATATAAATAAATTGAAAATATCACACCAAAAAAAGCTTGAATCCCTAGCATAATGCCGAAAATTGAATAAACTAAACGAACATTTCCACTTAAATGCGGTTGATTCATATCAGTTTGAATTAGCCTGCGTTGTTGCAACCCAATGCGTCGACCAGCAATTACCATAATAAACGTTGAGAGCATTGTTATACCAAAACCACCTATTTGAAAAAGCATTTCTAGTAAGATGATACCGTTATTGTTATAGACTTGCTCTAACGGAAATGTGGTTAATCCTGTAACACTAACCGTTGAGACTGCCATGAATATTGTATCAATAAATGGCACACTAGCACCAGGTTGTTTGAAGAACGGAAGGCATAATAAAATACTTGTTACTACAATCAATGCTAAATAGTAAAAGACAACAATTTGTACGGGAGAGGCCAACAAACTAGCTTTATCTAGATATTTCTGGATCCACCTATTCATTCTGACTTCCCCCTTTTAGTTTAATTTAAAAAAAGAGATTAGCGCTAAGTACGCACGCTAATCTCTAATCCTGATTATTTAATTAATTCTAATCCTGCATAACTAACAACAATTTTATGTTTTAATTCTTCAGCTGTTTCATTCTTAATAAATTCCTTATCGAATTTAATAATAGCCGAATTTTTTAGTTGTTTTTCAACGACACCAGTAAAGAACTCGTTATTTGTTTCAAAACTAACACGTGTATCAGCTGGAAATGGAATTCCTTTTTCGTTAACTTCAACATTTTTTTCATCAAAATGACTTAACATAATTTGGCCTCCTATTGTTTTAAATATTAATAGTAACAGTATACCGCTTTTTAGTTATTATTACGACCATTAGGACTAAGATTAAGAACCTCAATTTAATTAACCCATTCTAAATATATTCAATCAAAAAAATAGAGCCCGCAAAATTAATTTTGCGTAACTCTATTTAATAATCTATTTTTCTAAATCTTGTAATTTTTGATTATCATCTAATTGTGATTTACCAGCAAGTCCAACTCTTTGAAGAATTTGCATAGCAACCCATAATAGAACTAATGAAACGATAGCGAAGATTGCAAGAACAAATACGCTCATGCCAATTTGTCCACTAACCATTCCAGAAGTTAATGACTCACGGAACCCTAAGGTTGAGTATGTCATTGGTAAGAATGGATGGATGGCATTAAAAAAGCTATTCGTAACTTCCATTGGGAACGTACCACCAGCGCCACCTAATTGTAACATCAAGAGAACCATGGCCACGAATCGACCAGGATTATCAAATGCCATAGCAAGTGCCATAACAAGATACATCGATGTTAACGAGAATACTGTTGCAATTAAGTAAGTTTCAGCAATATGGTCTGCTTGTAATCCAAACATAAGCATCCCTGTAACTTCAACAAGTGCCATACCAAGGGCAACGACAGTTCCAATAGCAACTTTACTCCAGAACCAAGCTGTTGCTGATTGACCTTCAGTTGAAATTTTACGGATTGGGAATGCAAAGTTAAAGACGATTGCCCCAACGTATAATGCAAGTGAAAGAACATATGGTGCTAAAGCATGTCCATAGTTAGGAACATAACTGTAATTCTTATGTTCCAATTCTGAAGGTGCTGCAAACATATTAGCTGTCTTGTTAGTTGCTTTAATTCCATTAACTGTATCTGATCCTGTTTTAAGAGCAGTAGCTAATGTTTTTGACCCTTTTTTAAGTGATTTAGAACCATCACCTAATTTAGCTGAGTTATCATCTAATTTTTGAGTCCCTGCAGCTAATTTATCAACTCCAGCAACAAGTGTTGGTACTTGTTCATTCAAGCTTACTAAACCATTTGATAATGTACCTGAGCCAGTAGCTAATTGACTAACTCCTGATGTCAATGTTGGTACTGATCCATTCAATGTTGATAATCCAGTACTTAATTGACTCGAGCCTGATACTAAGGCACTGTTGTTTCCAATTAATGTTTTAGAACCATTATTAGCACTTAATACACCTGCAGTGTATTTTTGTACACTTGGAATTAAGCCAGGAGTTTTATCTGTACCATTTAACCCAGCCATAATTTGACCTAATCCAGCATTTAGTAAGTCTGTTGCTTGGATAGCACCATAAGGACTTTCCTTTGTGCCAGAACCTGTCTGCGTTAAACCAGTTTTAACAGTATTTAATCCAGCCATTAGTTTATCAATGGCTTTCTTAGCACCTGCTGTTACTTGTGGTTCTTGAGCAGATAACTCGGCAACACCCGCCTTTAATGCTTGTAATTTAGGTAGTAATTCTTGAATAGCTGCTAATTCTTTTTGAATCGATTTTAATTTGTCACCGTTATCAGTCAACGGTGTTGTCATATCAGATAAATCTGTTTTAATTTTTGTTGTATTATTACCTGATGCTGCTAAACTTGTGCCAGCAGTTTGAAGATTACTTCCTAATCCATTAACAGAAGCAGCAATACTTTTTGCTAACGTTGGATTAGATTTCTCTAAAGCTGCAAAATCAGGTGATTTTACAAAGGTAACTAAAGCACCCATATTACTTTGCGCATCCTTAAGTTGTGCAGCAACACTGGATGCGTTAGTTGTACTATAAAGACTATTATTTAATTCACTCAATTGTGAACCAGCATCTGTTGCTTTAGCGGCAACAAGTTTAGTATTAGCTCCAATTTGAGTTAAATCGGCTGTTAATTTTTTAGCATCAATATTAGGCGCATTTGTGCCATTTAATTCAGAATTCAACTTAGAAATTCCTGAATCTAATGCTGTAAATCCAGCCATTAATTTTGCCATTTCAGCTTGTGAATCTGGACTATTTAATTGTGTATCTAAAGTTGCAGCAGACTCCTTCAAGCTTTTAGTTAACGATTGGTTACCCGCTTGAACTGTTGTAATACCACCTCTTAAGGTAATTATTCCATCATTTAATGCTTGAGAATTTGAACTTAATTGACTCAAACCACTATTTAATTCAGTAACTCCATTAGTATAACCTTTTACACCACTTGCTAATGTTGTTGAGCCAGTATCTAGTTTCGATACACCTGAAGCTAATGTACCTGTACTATTATTAAGTTTTGATAATCCAGCACTTAAAGAACCAGCGCCTGTTGCTAATTTTTGAACACCATTTTTTAATGGAACAACACTAGTTGAAAGTGTTTGAACACCATTATTAACAGTTCCTACACCAGTAATGTAGCTATTTAAGCCATCATTCAATGTTACTGTACCATCAGACAATGTTTTAGAACCACTTGCAGCTGTCTTAAAGCCTTTACCGATTGTTTTAACTTGGCCGAAAATAGCTGTTGCATATGCTTTCGTGACTGATTCACGAATTTGGCTATTTAATTGTTTTGCTGCTGTTTCACTGATAACTTCACCAATGTAGTTACGAGATGCATTAGTATCGTACGTGATTTTCATCTTTTTAGGATTTGTATCCATTAAAGTTGCAGCATTTGAAGAGAAGTTTTTAGGCAACGTAATTGTTGTATAGTACTTGTTGTCTTTCATTCCTTGTTTTGCTTGTTTTGCAGAAACGAATGTCCACTTCAATTGGTCATTATTCTTCAACTCTTTTACAAGTTGATCACCAACATCCAATGTCGTTCCATTATATTTAACAGATTCATCGTTATTAACGACTGCTACTGGTAAATCACTTGTTTTGCCATATGGATCCCAAACTGATTTCAAGAAGAAAGCAGCATACAGAATCGGAATAAGCATCATAACAATTGTTGAAACTAGAAGTATTCTATTCTTTCCAACAAATTTAAATTCATTCTTAATCATTTTCATTAAAATTGGTGCCCCCTAAATTAATTATTTCTACTATAAAATTTTATCGATACGTTATAATATACATCAAATGTCCACGAACAACAAATTTTTATTTTCTTTTTAATGTTTTTTTAATCTTACACGACTAAATTGCCCATATAGACAAAAAAATCACCCTAGAAATCAGAGATGATTTTATTGATTTAAAATAAATTTCCAAAGAAGTTAGTAATTGCACGCCACATAATAACAAAAATGTTAGCTTTTTCAATGGCATCTTTATTCGTTCCTGTAACAGAAAGTGATTTTTTGCCATCAACATAAGATAACGCATTATCTTTACCAGTTAATTTAAGCGTTCCAATATCACTATTAGCCTTAATTGGGGCTTCTAATCCTGTTTTCTTAACTAAATCAGTATTTTCTGATACTTTAGCTGAAATAATCGACTTAACTGTTTCGCCTTTTTTCAACCAAACTTTTTGATTAGATTTAAGCATAACTTTAGTTGTTAATTCTTTACCATGAAATACAGGTAAACTATCGGCGTTTTTAAATATTGTACCAGCCTTGATTGTTTCCACGTTGAACATGTCAAATACATATGACATTATTTTTTGTGTATCTGTAAAACGACTTACATCCGTTTCACTCTTGTGTGATGATCCTAAAACGACCGTAATAATTCGATGACCATCTTTTTTTACAGTTCCTGTAAAACATTCACCAGCTTTGTCAGAAGTACCTGTCTTCAATCCATCAACAGGTAATTCTGTATATGCCTTAGCTAAACCAGGTAACATCCAGTTCCAGTTTTCCATTAGTGTTTGGTCAGATGTTCCTTTATCGAAATATTTACGTTTGATACTTGTTGTTTTTAATACTTCTGGGTACTTTTTAAGTAAGTTTTTAGCAACAATTCCCATATCTTTGGCAGTTAATTCATTTTCATCTGATGCGGCTGAACCGGGGTATCGATCAGCTTTACTGATATCGCTATTAGTTAAACCAGAAACGTTATCAATCTTAGCATCTGTAATTCCCCATGACTTAACCTTTGCACGCATTAATGTTACGAAATCTTTTTGCGATCCCGATACTTCATGAGCAAGTGCCATAATAGCCCCATTTGCTGAGTAAATTAAACTAGCATCATACAGTTGTTTAACTGTGTATGATTTCGTTTTACTCAACGGAACGTTTGATAATGATGTATCCTGGCTAATTTTATAAGAATCGTTATCAATCTTAACTTTTTGATCCCAAGTTAATTTACCACTTTTAATTTGATCTAAAATAACATCAATCGAAATTAATTTTGTCATTGATGCAATTGGTAAAACAGCATCAGCATTTTTTTCATAGATTACTTGTCCAGTATCTGCATCAATTGCTAAAGCAGCTTTAGCTGTTAAATTAATAGCGCTTGAACTGGTTGTTGCAGCTGATACAGATTTAACCTCATCTTGAAGTCCCATTGCTGAAACCCCAGTAAATAGTGCTGCCCCTGAAATAAGCCCAATTACGAATTTCTTTGTACGTTTTAAAAATATCATTTTCTCTTTACCCTCTTAACTTCTCTTATTCATTTAAGAATACCCAATAATAGCTATTCTTGCAACTGTTCTTCTTGCTTTCTAGTTAATTTTATATTCTTACCCAATGGTAAATGAATAACAAAACTAGTTAGCTCTTCATTTGAGACAACATATATGTACCCACCGTGGAGCGTGACAATACTTTGAGCAATGGCAAGCCCTAATCCAGTTCCGCCCGTTTTTTGTGAACGAGATTCTTCCACTCGGTAAAACCGATCAAATAATTGATTAAGTGATTGTTCAGGTATTTTAGGGCCATCATTAGTTACTTTTACGATAACTTCCTGACCAATTTTTTCTGCTTCTAAATAAATATGTTTACCGCCTGCCCCATATTTTAAGGCATTTGATATTAAATTATTAAAAACACGGCCTAATTTTTCAGTATCAGCTTCCATCATTAACGGGTTAGGGTTCGTATTGCTACTAATTGTCATTTCTTTATTTTTAGCTTCAAGTTCAAAACTAGCTGCCAATTGTTCTAACATTTGATTCATATCAAAATTAATCGCATTAATTGGCGTCGACGTCTGTCGCACTTTTGTGTATTCAAATAAATCTTCTACTAAAACCTTCATCTGCTTTGATTTCACAAATGCTGTATGTGTGTAAGATAGTAAATCTTCTTGCGAATTATATTGATTATCTTCTATTAAACCTAAGTAACCGATAATTGATGTCAATGGTGTTCGAATATCGTGACTAACATTGGTAATCAGCTCATCCTTTGAATTCTCAATTCGACGTTCTTCTTCCATTGATTCAATCGTACTTTGAACCAAAGCATTAATACTTGAAACGACCCGCGCCATATCACCTTGTAGTTTAAAAGGAATTTGATGATCGTAATGACCGTCCGCAATATAATGCAATTCTGAAATAACATGACGTAACTGCATTTGATGATAACGTCGAATTAGTCGCCAATAGAGCACGACAACGTCCACAATAAGCATGAACGCAACAAAAACATTCCCCCAACTCCAGACATTGAAATCATTCGGCCCAAAAGTTAATGCCGTCTTAATTTGAAAAATACCATTCTCAAGTCCTGGGTTTGAAGCAATCGTCTGATTTAATAGAATAAAAATTGATAAATTCAGTAAAATTAATAGAATAATCGTGATGAATCCTTCCGCGATTAATTCACTTTTTTCTCTACCAGTTAATTTCAAAAATAACCCCTCACTAATGCATTTCTATCTTGTATCCAACGCCCCAGACGGTTTTGATAATATCATCACCGTTTGTTGCTGCTTCAATTTTATCACGTAAATGGCTCACATGGACCATTACTGTTTTGGCAGAAATAATTGATTCTTGTTGCCAAACTTGTTCAAAAATATCATCCGCAGAGTACACATGATTTGGATGTGAGGCTAATAAATATAAAATACCGAATTCTAAAGCAGTTAATTGAATATCACTACCTTCAACTGTTTGAACTTCATGAGAATCTTTTTTAATAATTAGCGGTCCTATTTCAAGTGCAACATCAGGTGCCGGATTCGAGTTTTGGCTACGACGGAGTAATGATTTAACACGTGCCATAATTTCTAATGGGTTAAATGGCTTAACAACATAATCATCAGCACCTGTAATCAGTCCACGAATTTTGTCCATATCTTCTGTTTTAGCAGAAACCATTAATATTGGAATTTCTGAAGTTTTACGAACCTCTTTAATGACATCCATTCCGTTCATTTTAGGCATCATAACGTCGAGAATCATTACACCGATTTCTGGCATTTCTTCTAATTTTTCAATCGCTTCAAGTCCATTTTGAGCAGTAATTGCTTCGTAACCTTCATTTTTTAAATAAATAGAGATTAAATCAACGATTTCTTTTTCATCATCTACAACTAAAATTTTCATTGGATATCTCCTGACTTTTCTTTACTTATAGTATATTGTATCAAATATCACACACGATAACTTTAAAGAATTGGTTAAATCTACTTAATCTAAGTAGTACAAAAAAAGCTTTCGTAAAAAACGAAAGCTTTCCATTTTTTATTATCCACGTTCTAATAAGTAGTTAAATAAACCGCCCATTGTTTTATCTGATAACTCAATCTCTTTACCAGATTCCGTTACTTTAGTAATTTTATAATAATCTTCAAACTCAGGTACTTCCAATTGCATCATCGCAACAAAAGCTGCTGCCGTTTTATAAGTTGCTTGTAGCTGTTCCCCATGAACGTAATCAATAATTAACATATTCGTAACCCCCTATAATATTTATACTCGTAGTGTAGTCTATAAATTTAAATACTTCCACAATTGATACTTATTTTTAAGTAAATTAATATTTCTAACTAATGTCGTATTCCTTTTACTGTATACAATGATTTTGCATCAAATCATGATTAATCATTAGAGTCTTATTTATAATTTAAAACTCTCCATTAAAAAAGACGTAACTTCTTTCATCTGAAAGAAATCACGCCTTTTTAATTATTATTTAACTGAGTAATTAGGTGCTTCTTTGGTAATTTGAACATCATGTGGATGTGATTCAATTAAACCAGCACCTGAAATTTGAACAAATTGTGCGTCATCTTGTAATGCCTTCAATGTTCCAGCACCAACGTAACCCATACCTGAATGTAAGCCTCCAACCATTTGGAAAACAATATCAGCTAAACTACCCTTGTATGATACACGACCTTCAATACCTTCTGGCACTAACTTATTAGCTTCATTTACGCCACTTTGGAAGTAACGATCAGAAGAACCATTTGATTGTTCCATAGCTGCTAAACTTCCCATACCTCGGTAAACTTTGAAACGACGACCTTCATAAATTTCAAATTCACCAGGAGCTTCATCAGTTCCAGCTAACATACTACCTAACATCACAGCGTTACCACCGGCAGCAAGGGCTTTAACGATATCACCAGAGTATTTAATACCCCCATCAGCGATGATTGTTTTACCATATTCACGAGCTACTTCAGCAGCGTCATAAATAGCTGTTAATTGCGGAACACCAACACCAGCAACAATCCGTGTTGTACAGATTGATCCAGGTCCTATTCCAACTTTAACAACATCAACGCCAGCATCATAAAGGGCACGAGTTGCTTCGCCAGTTGCGACATTACCTGCGATTAAAGTTGCTTCTGGGAATTGTGCTCTGATTTCAGTAATTTTACGGATAACACCGGCTGAATGACCATGAGCAGTATCGATAACTAAAGCATCAACACCAGCATCTAGTAAAGCTGTAGCACGTTCAAATGTATCACTTGTAACACCAACAGCGGCAGCAGCAAGTAAGCGGCCATGTTCATCTTTAGCTGCGTTAGGAAATTCAACAACTTTTTCGATATCTTTAATTGTTATTAAACCAGTTAAACGACCATTTTTATCAATGATTGGTAATTTTTCAATTTTATTTTTTTGGAGTATTTTTTCAGCTTCTTTAAGCGAAGTACCTTCCGCAGCTGTTACTAATCCTTCTTTAGTCATAACACTATCAATTAGGACTGACATATCAGAAACAAAACGTAGATCACGATTCGTAATGATACCAATCAATAAGCGATTTTCTAATGTTTCAACGATTGGAACACCACTAATACGGTAACGTTTCATCAATTGTTCAGCATCTGCAACAGAATGTTGCGGTGTTAAATAGAAAGGATCAATAATAACGCCACTTTCAGAACGTTTTACTTTTCTGACTTCTTCAGCTTGTTGTTCGATACTCATATTTTTATGAATAACACCTAAGCCACCTTGGCGAGCCATAGCAATCGCCATTTTAGAATCTGTAACAGTATCCATGCTAGCACTTAAAATTGGGACATTTAATTTGATATTCTTAGCTAATTGTACACTGATATCAACCTCGTTCGGTAATACATGACTTTCTGCAGGTATTAACAACACGTCATCAAAAGTAAATCCTTTTTTAACGAACTTCGTTTCCCAATTTGACATTTTAAAACCAGCTTTCTACTTTTATTTTGTTTACTAACATACCAGATAAACTCAACATTGGTCAAGGTTATCGTCCGATTCTTATTAACCTATAATCGTTTTTAACTGTAACAAAAAAGAGTTCAAAAATTTTACCTGAACTCTTTTCAAGATATCAATCAATTTAAAACATTGTTCGGTTGATATTATAGCGACGTTTAACGTAAATTCTAACTGCAAATGCGATTAATGCAATTACAAGATAAACAGGGGCTGGCAACAATGCATTAAGTGGTCCTGGAATCAATGCCACTAACATGTAGGCAAGAATCCATACTGCAAGAAAGGCTACAAATACTAGTAATGTAACCCAGAAAGCTGGTTTGTCTTCTTTTTTGACGTTTGGGCCATATTTTTTGTAGAAGAGCGCTGCTCCAATACCACCCAAAATTGATGTGATTAGTAGTGTTAATAATCCACCAGCACCAGAAGCTTCTGCTTGCGTACTTGTTTTACTCATTAATCCCATAACACCGTACATACCAGCAAAAATTAATAACATCATCAACCCATTATCTAAAGCTGTTAACCAAAAACTACTTGTTGGTTCTGCAGCTTTTTTCTGTGGGCCCATAATGATATCAGTTGCTTTTGTACTAACAGGACCATATAGTTTAGTTGCTGTTACACCTTTATGCTGTTCGGTGCGAAGTTCTGCAACAATTTCACCAATGACCGTATTTCGTTTTTCATCATTAATTTTTGAATCTTTCAAAATACTATTTAAACGGTAAACATAATCTTCATTACGCTTCGTTAATCCCGCAAAGGGTCCTTTATCCTGTAACTTCGTTTCTTTTTCTAAATGTTCTTTTTGTTTTGCTGCAGCTGTCGCATTTCTCTCTTCAACTGATGTTTCTTCGACTTTGTTTTCTTCTGACATGACTAACAACCCCTACTGACTTATTTTATTTAGACGTTAAATCTGAACTCAATAATATCGCCATCTTGTACGACATATTCTTTACCTTCGGAACGTAAACGACCAGCTTCACGAACTGCTGCGACGCTTCCATTTTTATCTAAATCAGCAAATGACATTGTTTCAGCACGGATAAATCCACGTTCAAAATCTGAATGGATAATTCCGGCAACTTGAGGTGCTTTCATCCCTTGTTTAAAGGTCCATGCTCGTGTTTCGGCACCACCAGCAGTAAAGAAAGTTGCTAAACCTAGTAATTTATAAGATGCCCTGATTAAGCGATCAAGTCCTGATTCTTCAACACCAGCAGCTTCAAGGAAATCAAGTTTATCTTCATCATCTAGTTCAGCAATTTCTTCTTCTGTTTTAGCAGAAACGGCTAAACATTCTGAACCTTCTTCTTTTGCAAAGGCTTCAATTAATTTTACATACTTATTAGCATCTGGGTCAGCCATGTCATCTTCAGCAATATTAGCGACATAAAGAACTGGTTTGTTCGTTAATAAAAACATACCTTTAACATATTTTTCTTCTTCTTCATCAAATTCAATTGAGCGAACGGCATGTCCAGCTTCAAGAACTGGTTTGATTTTTTGTAAAATACTGAATTCAGCCAACGCATCTTTATCTTTTGTTCTAGCCACTTTTTCAACTTTAGCATAACGTTTTGTCACACTATCTAAATCTGCAAAAACAAGTTCTAAGTTGATTGTTTCAATATCGTCCATTGGATCCACTTTATCAGAAACATGTGTGATATTATCATCGTCAAATGCACGAACAACGTGCACAATAGCATCAACTTGACGAATATTTTCTAAAAATTTATTACCAAGTCCTTCACCTTTACTTGCGCCTTTAACAATACCGGCAATATCCGTAAATTCAAAAGTTGTATGAATAATTTTTTTAGCAGGGACTACTTCATCGATACGTGCTAATCGTTTATCTGGAACTTCAACCATCCCAACGTTTGGATCGATTGTCGCAAATGGGTAATTAGCCATTTCCGCGCCTGCTTTTGTAATTGCGTTAAATAAAGTTGATTTACCTACGTTTGGTAATCCTACGATTCCTGCCGTTAATGCCATAATTAGACGTCACTCTTTTCATTTATTTTGTATTATCTTCTGTTGTTGCTTTTTCTAACATTTTTTTCATCTTTTTTTCAAATTCTCGTCTAGGTAATAGAATAAGGTGCCCGCATCCTAAACACTTAATGCGAATATCCATTCCCATTCGCACGATTTCCCAGCGGTTAGTCCCACAAGGATGTGGTTTTTTCATTTCAACAATATCATGTAAGTCATACATACTGACTAACCTCCTAGTCTAGTGAAATATCAAGTAAGTCCAAAATACGGTTCAAATCATCCGTTGATAAGTAGTCAATTTCTATCTTACCTTTATGATTTTTTTTGCTCTGTTGGATAGAAACTTGTGTTCCAAATTTTTCTTTTAACAAGTTCTCACTTTGTTGAACATAAATTGATTTTTCAACTTCGTTCACTTTTTTAGTATTCTTTTTAATTTCGCCGTTCATTTGGGCAATTACTTTTTCCAACTCACGAACAGTTAGATTTTCTTTAACTGTTCTTTTAGCTAATGCCCCAATTTTTTGTTTATCTTTAAGTGACAGCAATGTTCTTGCTTGACCCATCGATAACTGATCAACTTGGAGTAATTCTTTAACTGAGTTGGGCAATCCTAATAAACGCAAATAATTAGCAATATAAGGACGACTTTTGCCTAATCGCTCTGAAACTTGTGACTGCGTTAAGTTTAATTTTTCCATCAACATGTTATAAGCTTCTGCCTCTTCTAAAGGAGACAATTCTTCACGTTGTAAATTTTCCAAAATAGCAACTTCCATCATTGCTTCTTCTGTCATCGTTCTAATAATTGCAGGGACATCTGTTAGTCCTGCTAATTTAGACGCACGGAAACGACGTTCTCCTGCAATGATTTCATAACCCTTAATGACTGATTCTCTTACAATAATTGGTTGGAAGACACCTGATTTTTTGATAGACGCAGCTAATTCTTTTAGGGCATCTTCATCAAATGTTTTACGAGGTTGGTAAGGATTAGGGCGAATTTCAGCTAAGTTTAAACGAACAACAGATTCTTTTGTATCATCATATTGATCAAGTTCATCCTGAAATAACGCGTTAATCCCTTTTCCAAGACCTTTTTTATTATTTACCATGCGCTTTTAACACTTCCTTTGCCAATTCCATATAGACTTGAGCACCCTTCGACTTAGGATCGTAATCAATAATTGCCATCCCATGGCTAGGTGCTTCAGACAAGCGGACATTTCGCGGAATAATTGTCTTGTAGACTTTTTCTGCAAAATATTTTTGCACCTCAGACACAACTTCTGCGCCTAAATTTGTACGTGCATCATACATTGTCATTAAAACGCCTTCAATGGCTAAATCTGGATTAAAATGCTTTTGAACTAAACGAATTGTGTTAAGCAATTGGCTTAAACCTTCCAAAGCATAGTATTCACTTTGAACAGGAATTAAAATTGATTTACTAGCTGTAAAGGCATTAATTGTAATCAATCCAAGTGATGGCGGGCAATCTATTAAAATATAATCATACTGATCTTCAATTGTTTTAACGGCATCCAATAATCTTGTTTCACGAGCCATTTGCGGTGTTAATTCAATCTCAGCACCAGCCAATTGAATGGTTGCCGGAACGATATCTAATCCTTTATGACTAGTAGCTAGAATTGTCTCCTTAATTGGAAATTCATTAACTAAAACATCATAAATATCTTTTTTTATTGTTGATTTTTCAATACCAACACCACTTGTTGAATTTCCTTGAGCATCCGTATCTATTAATAAAACACGCTTGCCTAGCTCGGCTAAACAAGCGCCTAAATTCACACTCGTTGTTGTTTTACCAACGCCACCTTTTTGGTTTGCTAATGAAATAACAATTCCCATGTTTGATTAACCCTCCTTTTTTGATTCAATCACATCAATAATAACGCGATACCCTGAATCAGTTTTTTCTTGTTTTGATTTAATCGTTACACCGTTATTTTCTATAACTTGAACCGCTTGTTTTAGGGTATTAATCACTAATCTTTTATCAGGATTACCTTTTTTCGTGTTTTTCTTTTCAGACACTTTTGATTCTGGTTTAATTTTATTAGCTGAAATTAACTTTTCGGTTTCTTTCACTGTTAATTTCTCTTTTAAAATACGTTTTAATAATTTTTTTTGATTGCTAGCTGATAAACTAACCATTGCTCTTCCGTGACGTTCGGATATCTGTTGCGCCATAATGGACGTTTGTACGTCATGTTCTAATTTTAATAAACGCAATTTATTAGCAACAAATGCTTGGCTTTTACCCATATCTTCAGCTAATTTTGACTGTGATAAGTGGTTTAAACTCATTAGTTTACTGTAGGCCTCTGCTTCTTCAATTGCTGTTAGTTCCTCACGTTGTAAATTTTCAATTAGTGCCATCGAAGCCGCTTGGTCGTCGTCCATTTTCTGAACAATTGCCGGAATTTTTTTCCATCCTAATGAAGATGCTGCCCGAAAACGACGTTCCCCAGCAATAATCTCATATTTTCCAGTCTCATACTCTCGCAAAATAATAGGCTGCAATAACCCGTGTTCTTTAAGGGTTTGTGCTAATTCATCAATTTTTTGATCATCAAAGACACGACGAGGTTGGAAGCGATTGGGTACAATAGTCGTAACAGAAATGTCACTAACCTTCGTTTGATTCGTTTCATCTTCTTGTTCTTGTTGATTTTTACGATTTCCTAAAAATGAAAATGCCATTTTCCGACGACCTCCTGACTATATCTTATTTACAAGTGGGGTACGTCCAGGTACACCCGCTTTTCTAGGGTATTTTTTAGGACTTAATTTGACTTTATCAACGACTAATAGATGACGTTCGTCATCTGAAATTGGTAAAGTAAATTCATGATTAGCCACAACTTGACCACCTAAAAGCTTGATAGCATATTCGGCATCGACTAATTCTTCGTCCATTTTTTGAGCTTTGAGAGCGATAAATTGACCATTTAATTTAACTAAAGGTAAGCACAATTCAGATAGTACGCTCAATCTTGCAACAGCACGAGCTGTCACGATATCATATTGTTCTCTATATAAACTTTTTTTACCTGCAAATTCTTCAGCACGATTATGAAAAAAAGCAACCCCTGTAATATCTAATTTGTCCGCCAATTCATTTAAAAAGTTGATACGTTTATTCAACGAATCAACAATAGTCACCGTTAATTGCGGAAAAGCAATCTTCAGTGGAATTGAAGGGAAGCCGGCACCTGCGCCGACGTCACAAATAGATAAGGGCTCGCTTTGTATTTCTTTTGAATAAAAAGCAGGCGTTAAAGAATCATAAAAATGTTTCAAATAAACGTCTGATTTTTCTGTAATAGCAGTCAGATTAAGGTTTTCATTTGTCATTACTAAAAATTCATAGTATGTTTCAAATTGTGCCATTTGTCTGTCTGTTAAATTAATGTCTTTTTCAGCTAATGCTTGACGAAATTCTTCTGGATTCATATGACTGGCCCTCCGTTATTTGTGAAACAAAACGATGTTTCACGTCCTGTTTAACTTTAACGTATTTAGGCCAGAAATACAAGCCAACTGTAAGATTCTCTATCCTACTAATTTATCAAATTTTTTAAGTTTTGAAATTAATAATTCGACAAATTTTGCACGGTCAATTGATAGTAAGACTTCTGTATTTTTTTCTAATCCCAATAAATCAAATTTATCAACGATTGTCTCACCTTTAGTAAGATCACCATTCACCTCAACATCAACATGGTACTTTTCACTTGTGAATAATTCAGGATGTAACATCCAAGCAATTGTACAAGGGTCATGTAATGGAATACCGTCGAATCCCCATTTTTCTTGACCATAGTAAATACCATAAAATTTCAATAACCCGTAGGCTGATTGCGCTACTTTATTATTAATCTTACCAATTTCTTCAATTTCAGAATCTAAAATTTGTGCTTGATGAGTTAAGTTTAATCCAGCCATAACCATTGGAATAGAGTCATTTAAAACCATTTTTGCTGACTCTGGGTCCACGGCAATATTAAATTCTGAACCAGGTTTAACATTTCCAACATCCGTTGAGCCACCCATAAAGACAATTTTTTCAATTTTATTTTTTAATTCAGGATAGACAGCTAAAAATAGTGCCATATTCGTCATTGGGCCCGTGACAACCATTGTAACTTTTTCAGCACTTTTAGATAATGTTTCTGCAATTAACTCAATTGCTGTTAAATTAGTTGCTGGAATTTCAGATTTAGGTAACTCTGTTCCATCAACACCAGTATCTCCATGAACGGCATCGGCAATCATTAATTCTTGTAGTAAAGGTTTTTTATTTCCACTAGCAACTGGAACATCTGTCCGTTCCATCAATGTTAGTAGTCGACAAGCGTTATCAAATGTTTTATCAGGTGTTTGATTTCCAGCGGATGTTGTCACCGCACGTAAATCAAATTCTGGTGAAGCAATAATCATCATTAACGCTAATGCGTCATCATGTCCTGGATCACAATCTAAAATAATTGGTGTTTTTGTCATAATAAAATCTCCTCTTCAATCGAATTATTTTTCTGCATTTTTAATGCAATTAATAAATATATTTATGATCAGCCTTATTAAAATTCCAGAATGGTACTTTTACAACACCTTGAATTTTCGACTTATCAACGAACCCCCAGTAACGACTATCATTAGATACTGAACGATGATCTCCTAGAACAAAATATTTATCTGAAGGTACTCTGATAGCTGAAGTATCTTTAGCCCATTGATTATCTACAGCCAATGACTTGAATGTCCAGTTTTTAGCATTTATGTTCTGAACCCTTGTCCCTACTGTTTTTTGATAAGTTGAAATATAAGGTTCTTCAATTTCTTTACCATTAACATAGACATGATCATTTTTAAATTCTACTGTATCACCAGGCATTCCAATAACACGTTTAACATACTCTTGACCCTCAGTTGCATCAGGATCTACGCCGTATGCATCAAAAACAACAGTACTAAAGCGCTTAATATCAATAACTTTAACAACAGCAACATGCTCATTATTAACTAAGTTAGGTTGCATCGATGGCCCATCAACACGTACCATTGTGACAACAAATGTTTTTAAAAGCATCGCGATTATTAAACCGATTGCAATCGGTATAATCCAACTCATTATTTCTTTAACTATTCTTTTCATATTTCCACCTAATCATTATATTTTTTATCCCCTTATTTAGTTAATTATACGCCAACTATTTAAGGACTTTCAATATCCAATAATTCAAATGATACCAGACAATGAAATCCCTTTCTATTAAAACTTAAAATTTCATTTGCAACCATGTAAAACGACTGGTATAGTTTTAATTAGTTCTAGTAGTATAGAAACATAAGGTTTCTGTAATATCTTTGTAACATCGGGGGGCAATATATTTTAATTTAAAATATATTGAAAGTGTTCTAAACCATTATTGCACATGGGATTTACTAAATTAAATAAATTATAAGTTAAATACATAAATCATCATTATCATTGATATATAAACATTACTTAGTATATATTACAAAATCATGCTAAGTTGTAATAGTTTTTGTATTTGATTGCAACACTAACCGGTTACAATAGTTACTGTAGTATAAATCCAATAAAATAAGAAAGTAGATGTGACTCAACTTGAATAACACACTTAAATCATTATTACTCGGTACAGTTGGTACCGCTGGCCTCCTTCTTGCATCTAACGCAACTGCTGATGCAGCAACAGTTAAAGTTCAAACAAACGATACTGTTTGGGCTTTTTCTCAGAAGTATGGCGTTTCAATCAAAACAATCGAAACTTTAAACAATATTGACGCAAATTCTCATATTATTGTAAGTGGTCAATCATTAAATATTCCTGAAAAGGATAGCAACGCTAAAGCAAGCTCAACACAAAAAAGTACTTCAGCTAAAACAAGTACTATCGTTACTACTAATACTTCAGTAAATAAAACATCCGTTACTGTTAAAAATGGTGATTCATTATGGTCAATCGCTAAAGAAAATGGCATTTCAATCTCAGCACTTCGTTCGGCTAATGGATTTGCTGATAACTCAGCACTTATCTTACCCGGTCAAAATTTAACATTAACTGGTTCAAAAGCGGTAGCTGCAAGTACTACTGTTACTCCCGCTAAAGTAACACCAGCTAAAACTGTTAAAGTAGAAACAAGTACTGCTAAACCAGTTGCTACAACTCCTAAAGCAGAAGTAAGTGCTGCTAAATCAGTTACTGCAACTCCTAAAGTAGAAACAGCTACACCTAAAGCAGCATCTACTACAAATAATAAGACTGTTACTGTTAAAAACGGCGATTCATTATGGTCAATCGCTCAATCAAACGGTATTACTATCTCAGCACTATGTGATGCTAATGGTTTATCTTCTAATTCAATGATTAACCCTGGCCAAACATTAAACTTAACAGGTTCAATGGCTAAAGTAGCTTCTACAACTGCTGAAAAAGTTGTTACACCTGCAAAAGCTACAACAACACCTAAAGCTGCTGTAACTTCTAATGCTACTTCAACACCTAAGGCTGCTACAAGTTCTAATACTGCTTCAACAGCTAACACTGCTGTTGCAAGTTCTAATACTACTTCAACAACTAATACTGCTGCTGCAAGTTCTAATACTACTTCAACAACTAATACTGCTGCTGCAAGTTCTAATACTACTTCAACAGCTAATACTGCTGCTGCAAGCTCTACAACACAAACAGCAAGCTACTCAGCAAGCAAAGTTATCTCTGTTGCTAAAGCATACATAGGTACTCCTTATGTTTGGGGTGGATCAACTCCTTCTGGTTTTGATTGTTCAGGATTCACACAATATGTATTCGCAAAAGTTGGTATTAACTTAAACCGTAATACTATTGGACAAGAATCAAATGTTTCTAAGAAATCAACTGCTGCTGCTCAACCTGGAGATTTATTATTCTGGGGAGCTCAAGGTTCTACATACCATGTTGGTATTTACTTAGGTGGTGGCCAATATATCGCTGCTCCAGAACCTGGTCAAAATGTTAAAATTGGTGCATTAGCATATTACCCTGCTTCATTTGCTGGTACTGTTAATAAATAATATTATGAAGGTCCCACTCACTAAGTGAGTGGGACCTTTTTTTATGGATTTTAATATATAAAGTATTCTGGTTCGGAATCTATAAAAGTTGCTAAGATTGGAAATAAGTCCGTTAGAAATCTGAATTTTATTATTTGTTCCTTCTAAAAGAGTATTAATCGAATAATTATTAATGTTTGGAAATATCTTCACATCACGCCATCATAAGATTATGTCTGCTATTTAAAAACAAAAATCTTATACTCTTCGGCTTATTCATCATTAATCAAAAACTGGTATTTAATGCTTTTTACCCTACTATTAACAAGTGATATTTGAAACCTTTTATCTTTAAAAATCGTTACTCATTTTAAAATGTTTCATGTGAAACATTTTAAAATGGCATAAATACATAGAAGCAAAACTAACTTTTTCTTTTAATTTTGGCTATTTGGTGTATTATAAAGCTATTCGGGCCCTTAGCTCAGTTGGGAGAGCGTCTGCTCCGCAAGTAGAAGGTCGACGGTTCAAATCCGTTAGGGTCCATAGTAACCACTACAGATTTTAAAAATCAAAAAAGAGATTAACTTCAATTTGAAGTTAATCTCTTTTTCTTACGTTTCTATTTAATAAGGTTTTCCATTTGCAACGTGTTTTGCATGTTGCAACAGCGCTGTCATAGTTTCAATAATATGCGGATCGTCAATTTGATAGTACATTAACTTTCCTTCTCGTCTCTGACTAATTATTTGATGCGTTTTTAATAAACTTAATTGATGAGATAAGTTTGTTTGTTCAACATTAAGTATCTTTGATAATTCAGTTACATTATATTCATGTTGTTCCAATAAATAGATTAATTGTAATCTTATTCGATTATTCAATAGCTTAGTTATCATAATTGATTCATCAAGTTCACTTTTTGGAATTTCATTGTACGGTTGCATTATTTTCCTCCTACATAAAGTGCTGAATAGTACCACTTTCTAATAATATATATAGACCTAAGAAAACATAAACAATTAGAGTGATTAAATTACCAAAATTTTGAAAAAATTCTTGGATTTTAGGTAAATTAGTAATCATTTTACTCAACCATGTAATGATACATAAGAATATAAAAAATAGCATCAGTACAATAGGTACATCCCTAATAGATAATGTCGTGAAAAATGGGACGTAGATAGCAAGATTATCTGGTCCACAAGTTGCAATAGTAATCATAATTACATTTAAAATTATGCCTTGACCCGGTTTTCCTAATTTCTCCCGGACCTCATTACCCTCATCTTCATCACTAAAATACATTTTTATACCCATTATAATCGGAATAAGTCCCAAAAATCCTAAGATCCATTCTTCAGGAATCAGTTTTAACCAAAAGGCAGCAATCAAACTAACTGCTATAAGCGTCCCACTACCAAGTAGCTCTCCTATAAATATTAATTTTTCTTCATGTTTATTTTTATACTTAGCAAAAATAATAATTAGAATTAAAAGATAATCGATATTTGTTGAAATGAATGCGAGTACAGTTGAACCTAATAGTGTGACCATTATAGCATCTCCTCTATATGATATATTATTCATATGATATTTTGTTCATGTGAATAATATATCATATGTTAACGTCCATGTAAACGGTTAAATATAAATTTATTAGTACCTTATTTATTCAAAAATATGCTAGAATTAGTTTATTATCTATTACTTCGGAGGAATTCATATGGACTATCTAATACTGTTACTACCTATTTTATTGTTAGCTATTTGGTATATCAGCTTTCACAAAGAACCACGTCAATTAATTAATGGATTTCTGTTCAATATATTTGTCATTTCTTTAATAGGTGTACTCGCTACTTCCCCTATCAATTTTATGAAAAATAGCGCTGTTTTTATTATCATTGTTGGCGCTATAGGTTTGATATTACTTTCAATTGCAACTATTCCATTTTTATTAATTAATACTGGACTAGTCTTTAAACGTGAAAGTTATTCATTAGCTAACATGCTTGGACTACTACTTGCTATTGTTCTTATCATTCGCTGGTTTGTGACACCTTTAATCAGTACGTGGCCTTGGTATCTTCAATTACCATTTAATTTTGCTTCGTTGACTGGCTTATATCTTATGTTCGCTTTTTTAAATTTCTTGTCTGTTAGTATTTTATATAGCTTACGACGTCCAAAATATGATCAAGACTACATCATTGTACTAGGTGCAGGTTTAATCAACGGTTATAAAGTTAGTAAACTACTTGCCAACAGAATCAAACGTGCTACCAATTTTGCGGACAAACAAATACTATTAGGCGGTAAACGCCCGATTATTATTTTTTCAGGTGGGCAAGGTAATGATGAGTCTATTTCAGAAGCACAGGCAATGCAAAAATGGGCCATCGACAGTGGTTATCCAGAAGAATTTACATTACTAGAAGACAAATCAACAACGACTTTTGAAAATATGCGTTTCTCAAAAAAAATAATTGATCTTGATCATAGAGGGGATCATATTTTATTCAGTTCAAATAACTACCATATCTTTCGTGCTGCAATATTTGCACGAATGGTTGGTGTAAATGCTCAAGGCATTGGCGGGAAAACGCCATGGTATTTTTTACCTAATGCGTTCTTGCGTGAATTCATTGCTATCATAATGCTTCATAAAAATCGTCATTTTATAGTTATTTTGTTGCTCCTTTTACTGTCTATTTTTCAACAGCTTTTTAAATAATTATTACTTCAATACTTACTTAAATTAATTAATCTACTTAAAAGGATAAACCTTTAATTTATGTCATATTGACAAAACTCAGTACTATCGTTAGAATTAATTTTTATTAATATCAGTCTTATAAATTAACTATTTTTGTTGTAATCTAAGCATTAGCTAATAAAAGCTAATGCTTTTTTTATACAGTTTTTTAGTAAGGGAGATTTTATTTATGAATGGGATAGATATACACGATAATTTGAAGGTATTACAAGATTTAAAATTTTTAATTTATGACTTTAGTAACCATAGGATTGATTTTCACAATTTTGATATTTTAACTTTAGATTTACCTACCAAACAAATTGATTTAGTCTCAGCCTATCAAGCACAAAAAATTGACCACACTATTGAAGAAATAGCATGGTCAATCATTAATGATAATCATTTATAAACGGATTACTTTAAGCAATAATTCAGCTGTCGCTTCTCTTTTTTCTTTGGGTAAAGAAGCAAGATAATTAATCAAATCCAGCGTTGCAACACCTTTTAAATTTTGATTAGTAAAGAAGTCAGCTAACGTCATATCCAGCGCTTCAGCAATATCTGATAATTTTTTTATTTTAATATTATCTAACTTACCTCGCTCTATCAAAGAAATTAAACTAACAGAAGATTTTGATTTTTCAGCCAGTTGCTCAATGGTCATATTCAATAATTTTCGTTTAGCACGAATTAAAATTCCTATTTTTTTAAGCATATTAAACTCCTAATCAGAAAGGTTCTCTTTATGGTAAAGGTTTTTAAAACAATCAAACAGATTATAGCTTATCTTTTTTTAATATATATATATATACAAAAACCTTTTAAGCTGATAAAATAACTTAAGTTTCGTTTAAGGTTTGTCTTTATTCGTTGATTTAGTAATTTAAATCTAAGGAGGCCACGGGGGGTATTACTAATTCTGCATCTAACAACCTAAAAAAATACATAAGTACCAATGATTAAAATCCTATTTTATGCGATTGAGTTAGCCATTATTTTATAAACTAAAACTCGCTATGTATACACTAGATTTGGTAACTTTTAGTTAAGTAGTCAAAGTTAATCATATTATTAAGGTAGTTAAAAAGGAGATCCAATGATTAAAAAAGAACAAATCTATTATGCGCCTTCAGATGATTTATCTGGGAGTACGACAAAAAAATTCTGTCCTAATTGTGGAAGTGAAGTTCCTAAGGATGGTAATTTCTGTCCTAATTGTAATTTTGATTTACGTGTTAATTCAGTTGCGTCACAGCAACCTGTTACGCCGGTTCAACCAACACAACAACAAATGCCACCTACACAAACACGAACTGCAAATCCTAAATTACCCATCTCAGGTAAAACAAAATTCATCAGAATTTTGATTGGTATTATCGCTCTTATTATTGTTGTTGGCTACTATGCTGGAACAAAATATTACTCAAAAGAAAATCAAATTGAACGAATTACAGATGCATTAAAAACCGATAAAAACATGGAAGCTTATTTTTCAACATCGGATACGGCATTAAAAATTACTGATGAGTCTATGAAACCTGCATCAGATGCATGGGGTAGTACAGACTCTCTTAAAACTTTTAAAAACGAATTAACCAATGGAGCAAGCACTTCAACACATTTTCATTTAAAAGAAAATGGTAAACATTGGTTATTATTCCCTAAATATACGGCTGACTTTTCAACCGTTTCCGTTAACTTATCAACGAATAGCTCTGGGGCTGTTATCAAGATGAATGATAAAAAAGTTGCTACAGCTGACTCTGATAATTACAGTAAAACAATCTCAAATCTAGTTCCCGGTAACTACACAATAGAAGCAGCTGGCTCTATTGATGGTACTAAACTAAATAATAAATCGACTGAGACGCTCACTAGTTCAACTTCTAACGTCAATTTAGATTTAAGTACACTTACTTTTAGAATTAAAAGTATCGCAAATGCTGATATCTATGTTAATTCTAAAAAAGTTGGTACAACTGATGATGATGGTTCTGCAACAATTGGCCCTATTGCCTCTTCTGGAAACAATCGATTGCAGCTTAAAGAAAAGGTCGGAGACAACACTCTCGTTACCAGTGAATACCAAATTTCAGGTAGCGATGATGATAACGACGTAACTTTAAATAATACAGATGAAAATGGCTTTCAAGATAGTTCTAGTAGCAATTTATTCAATATTAATTTTCCTAATATGTTAACTCTAGATGATGCAGAAAGTTATATAGACAATTTATTTACCCAAATTGATGACTACACTATCGATGGTGATGACTCTAATGAGGATTCAAATGATAGTTATGGCTCAATAGGCAGTTTCTTTGTTAATGGCTCAAGCAATGCAGATGCCAAGGCATGGGTGACTATTGCTAAAAATTATCATGATGATGATGCAATCAGTAGTGTCTCTTATGACGCTAAAGTATTATCAGTAACACCGACAGATAAAAATAAATTTGATGTCGCTTATGATGTTACTTATACGTTCGATTTCACTGATAGTGACGATAATTATTCAACTAAAACACAAGTATTTAGATATACTGCTAAAGTTAATTATTCTAATAACGATGACTTCTTAATCAAGTCAATTACACCCGCTAAAAAAATTAGTGAAAAAATTGAAGACAACTAAACTTTGGAGGAAATAATCATGAAAACATGCCCAAACTGTAGTTCACAACAACCAGAAAATGTAAAATTTTGTACAAACTGTGGATTTGCCTTTTCCATTAAACCAGCCCAAGAAACGGCCGCAACACAATCACAAAACGTACAAGAACCAACAAAATTCCAACAACAATACACGCAACAACAAGATACTAAAGCTCAAAATGAGAATATTGAACAAGCTAAAACATTCGCATCAAATTATTGGTCTTATTTCTTAAATGCCATTAAACATCCCACAATTTTAGAAAATGGTCATAAATATTTCGGCTTTACGACAATTATTTTATTCGCCATATTTAATGATATTTTTGTAAAATTAATAATGGATAATGTTGCTAAATCTGTTAATTCAAGTCTATTTTCAGGACTCTTTAACACTCAAAGTACCTATGCGCCAACAATTGACAGTAGTGTCTACGCAAAATTATTTTTCTTAACACTACTAGCTTTTGCCTTTTACATACTAATTGGATTTTTTGTTCGTAATGTTGTTTTAGGCGATAAGAGTGATACCTTACTTTCATTTACAAATCGCTTTACACACTACCTCATGATCAATCTTGTATTAGCTGTCCTTAGTATGCTTTTCATGCTACTTGGAATGAGAGGCCTTGCTGTATTCATGTATGCTTTAATGGCCCTTATCATGAGTATTGCTTTCATTTTATCGATGATTATTGATACAAATCCACTTAAAATAGATAAACTTTACGGCGTTGTCATTGGACAACTTCTATTAGCTTTAGTTTTCATGATTGTTATGTCAGTATTTGCTGTCAGTTTAGCAGCCAACATAGCTTCAATCATCTCTGCAGCTGGATTTTAAGTTTATTGCTTAACCTAATTATAAAAAGTTAAAAAGGCACCAATCAAGTATACTTGATTGGTGCCTTTTCTGCATTTCTGTACTATTAATTATTAACTTTAGCAATCTTACCCTGTTCAATATAAACAGCAAGAATTGATAAATCAGCAGGATTCACACCACTAATACGACTAGCTTGAGCTAATGTTTCTGGTTGAATCTTAATGAATTTTTGACGCGCTTCCGTCGCAATTCCTTCAATAGAATCGTAATCAATATTTGTTGGAATTTTTTTAGCTTCCATACGTTTTAACTTCGCAACTTTTTCTTGTGCTTTTTTAATATAGCCTTCGTACTTAAATTGGATTTCTACTTGTTCAATAATTCTATGGTCTAATTCATGGTCAGGACCTGGAATAAACTTCTCAATGTCTGCGTAAGTTACCTCAGGGCGACGTAAAAATTCATTAGCCAACACGCCATCTTTCAAAGCGGCACTATTATGTTCTGCTAAGAATGCATTCACATCTTCAGTAGGTTTAATACGGAATGATTGTAATCTAGCTTTTTCGGCTTCAATTTCAGCTTTTTTAGCTTTAAAAATAGCTAATCTCTTTTCAGAAATTAAACCAATATCATATCCTTTTTCAGTTAAACGTAAATCAGCGTTATCATGACGTAAGATTAAGCGATATTCAGCACGAGATGTTAATAGACGATAAGGTTCGTTTGTCCCTTTTGTTACTAAATCATCAATCATAACACCGATATAAGCGTCACTTCGATTTAACGTAAAATCTTCGCGGCCTAAAGCACGTAACCCAGCGTTAATTCCTGCCATTATTCCTTGTCCAGCAGCTTCTTCATATCCAGAAGTCCCGTTTGTTTGACCAGCGGTATATAAATTCTTCACTAATTTAGTTTCAAGCGTTGGTCGTAATTGATAAGGAGCCACGACATCATATTCAATCGCATAACCCGGACGCATTAATTCAGCGTTTTCAAGGCCCTTAATTGAATGAATAATATCTTGTTGGACTTCTTCCGGCATTGACGTAGAAAGGCCCTGAACGTAAAATTCGTCCGTTGAACGGCCTTCTGGTTCTAAGAAGAGCTGATGACGAGGTTTATCAGAGAAACGAACAATTTTATCTTCAATAGATGGACAGTAACGTGGACCCACACCTTTAATAATTCCTGAGAACATAGGTGCACGATCAAGGTTAGCATTAATAATCTCATGCGTTTTCAAGTTGGTATACGTTAACCAACAAGATAATTGATTTTTAACATCAATATAATCTTCATCAGGTGTTTCAAAACTAAAGTGGTTAGGTTCAACATCCCCTGGTTGTTCATCAGTCACACTGTAATCAATTGTATTCCCATCAACACGAGGTGGTGTTCCAGTTTTAAAACGTTCTAAATCAAATCCAAGAGCTTCAAGATTTTCAGATAATTTAATTGCAGGTTGTGAATTATTAGGACCTGATGAATAACTCAATTCGCCAATAATAATCTTACCGCGAGCAGCCGTTCCAACTGTTAAAACAACACTTTTAGAACGGTATTTTGCCCCAGTATTTGTTACAACACCATGACATTCGCCATCTTCAACAATTAAACTATCGACTGTTCCTTGACGTAACGTTAGGTTTTCTTCTTTTTCCATTGTATGTTTCATTTCACTTGAATAAAGATGTTTATCAGCTTGTGCCCGTAATGCTCTAACAGCTGGACCTTTACCAGTATTTAACATACGCATTTGTACATAAGTTTTATCGATGTTACGACCCATTTCGCCACCTAAGGCATCAATTTCACGTACAACAATTCCTTTAGCTGGACCACCAATTGAAGGATTACATGGCATAAAAGCAACCATGTCTAAACTAATTGTGATAAGTAATGTTTTATTACCCATTCGTGCAGCAGCGAGTGCTGCTTCTGAACCAGCATGTCCAGCACCAACCACAATTACATCATAATCTGGGCCGTCATAAGTTTTAATGTCCATTTATATTCTCCTATTTACTAACAATTATTTACCTAAACAGAATTGACTAAATAATTCTGTGAGTAATTCATCTTTGTAGCTATCACCAGTGATTTCACCAAGTAATTCCCAACTTCTAGTCATGTCAATTTGAACTAAATCGATTGGCATACCGGAAGCAATCCCAGTGATCACATCATCTAAAGCAGTCTCAGCTTGATTTAACAAGCCAATATGACGAGAATTAGTAATCATAACTGTTGTTTGGCTATTTTCAATTCCACCAAAGAATAAGTTAGCAATTTTTTCTTCAAGTTGCTTCACACCTTCATGATTTAAGACAGAAATAGAAATAATTTCCGTTGGATCAACCATACTTTCTAATTCTTTACGATCTAGATTTTCTGGTAAATCTGTTTTATTTAAGATAACAATTCGTTTATCATTCTGTGTTAATTTAATGAGCTGCTTATCTTCAGCAGACAAAGGTTCATTGCTATTCAAAACAAGCATGACTAAATCAGCTTGAACAATCGCTTCTTTCGAACGTTCAACCCCAATTTTTTCAACCTTATCTTCTGTATCACGAATACCGGCAGTGTCTACCAATTTCAAAGGTACACCCATAACGTTAACGTATTCTTCAATCACATCACGCGTTGTTCCAGCAACATCAGTTACAATGGCTTTATCTTCATGTAATAAGTGATTCAAAAGACTTGATTTACCAACATTAGGTCGACCAATTATGGCAGTAGCTAATCCTTCACGTAATACTTTACCTTGTTGCGCTGTTTGTAGTAATTCTTGAACATATTGCTTAACATCACGTGCTTTTTCAAGCAATAATTTAGTCGTCATTTCTTCACCAGCATCGTATTCTGGATAATCAATATTAACTTCAACTAATGCCAAAACATCTACGATATCTTTACGTAAATTGCGGATTAGACGTGCTAAATTACCATCTAACTGATTTAGTGCAACTTTCATTGAGCGATCTGTTTTAGCACGAATTAAATCCATAACAGCCTCAGCTTGAGATAAATCAATTCGACCATTTAAGAATGCTCGTTTTGTAAATTCACCAGGTTCAGCTAAGCGTGCCCCATTACTTAATAATAATTGTAAAATTTGATTCGTTGGTACAATACCACCATGACAGTTAATTTCAATCACATCTTCACGTGTAAATGTTTTAGGTGCTAACATAACTGAGACCATGACCTCATCGACTTCTTCATCCGTTTTAGGATTTAAAATATGTCCGTAGTTAATGGTATGACTATCAACGTTACCTAAATTTTTCCCTTTAAATACATTATTAGCAATTTGAACGGCATCCTCACCACTTAATCGAACAATTGAAATGGCACCTTCACCAGGTGGTGTTGATATAGCGGCAATTGTATCAAATTCTGTTAATTCTGGCATATCTTTAAATACTCCCTTCAAGTGCTCTATTAGCAGTTAATTAATCATATTCTTTAAATTTTTTCAAACAAAAAAAGGGCCCACTCCACGCCCTAAAAGGACGTGGATAAAGCACCTTCACTACTTTATCTAATATTAAGTTCAATGCCAATAATATACTTTTTTTACCGACATTTGTCAACAAGTCTGTTTGATGATTCTAATTCACTAACCACGAATACCGCGATTTTCTAATTTATTAGTAATCACTTTTAATTCATTAACATAACCAAGATATTCTTCTTCAGTCATATCAAATGAAGTAAAACAATTCGACATTTGTTTCATAATTCTATGTTTACTTCTTTTAGCTTTTCCAGTCAATGAGACATTCACACGGCGTTCATCCTCAGGATCTCTAGTCCGAAGAATCCAATCATCCTTTTCCATACGTTTTAAAAGTGGTGTTAATGTTCCGTTATCTAGATGTAACTTCGCACCAAGTTCCTTCACCATAACAGGTGACGTTTCCCACAATGAAAGTAACGTAATATATTGCGGATACGTTAAGCTAAATTCCTTCAGTGATTCTGTATAAAATTTATTGTAATCTTTTTGTGCTGTGTAAATAGCAAAACATAGTTCATCTTCTAATTTTTCTGGATCATGTTTTAAAGCCATGGGTGGGGACTCCCTTCTATTACTGACTATTTTTTATTTTTAGGCGCTACAATTACTGAGCGCTTAGGTTCTGTTCCAATCGATGTTGTTTTGATTCGGTTATTTCGTGCTAAATAAAAATGAATTTGCTTACGTTCGTTAGCAGGCATCGGGTCTAATTGTACCGTCTCACCCGTTCTAATAACATCCTTGGCCACTTTAATTGCAAGGCGCTCAATCGTTTCTTCGCGACGTTTACGGTAGCCACCAACATCTAGAATAACATTCATTCTGCTAACTGCTTTTTGATTCATATTAACTTGTGCTAAATATTGCAAAGCATTTAAACTTTTACCGTGTTTACCAATTAATAATCCTTGTTTACTCGTATTAAAATCATATGTTACCTGACGGCGCTCAAATTGAACATTAATTTCTGTATCAATACCCAT
Source organism: Dellaglioa sp. CoH-57-MRSF-20 (assembly GCF_056781955.1). The sequence continues at coordinate 80,129 of NZ_JBXAXV010000001.1, read as the reverse complement.
TAATTCTGTAATGTCGGCCAAATAATAACCAACATCATGAACTGCTTTTTCATTAAGTTGACTTCTAGCAGCTTTTTCTGCTGCTGTTAGAGGCTTTGATGTAACACTATCTTTTTTTTCATCAATAATTTTCTTGCTTACTGGTTTTTCTGTTATTTTTTTTTCAATTAATTCAACTTCTGCCTTTTTGCGGCCAAAAAATAAAAATCCAGACTTACCTTCATTGATTATTTTAATTTCAATCTGTGTTTTTTCAAGCTTTAATGCAGCCAAACCGTTACTCACAGCTTGATCAACATTTTTTCCAGTAAATATGGGCATGTTCATCCTCCAAATATAATTATCATCGTTATATTATAGCACTAATTGACCCCTTATCTATACCCTTTTTCAGAACGATTTTTTTGAAAAGTTCTTTCATTTGACAAAATCTATAGGACTCAGCCTATAATGAAAATACTAAATATAAAAACTCGGAGGATTAATTCTATGAATAAATTAACAGACACATATGAATTAGCAAATGGTGTCAAAATTCCTGTTGTTGGTTTTGGTACTTGGCAAACACCAAGTGGTGATGTTGCTAAAGCATCTGTAAAATCAGCATTAGCTTCTGGTTACATACATTTAGATACTGCTGAAATGTACCACAATGAAAGTAGTGTTGGAGAAGGTATTGCCGAAAGCGGTGTTGCTCGTGAAGATATCTTTTTAACAAGTAAATTAGCTAATACAGCTCATACGTACGATGAAACACAAACAGCATTTGCACGAACATTAAAAGATTTAGGTGTTGATTACCTTGATTTATTCTTGATTCACTGGCCAAATCCTGCTGCTTATCGTGAAGATAATTGGGAAAGTCATCTTCAAGAAACATGGCGTGCATTTGAAGATCTTTATAATGAAGGTAAAATTAAAGCCATTGGTGTTTCTAACTTCCGTCCTCGTCATTTTAAAATTTTGGAAGAAACACAAACAATTACACCAATGATTAATCAAATTAGATTAGCTCCTGGTGATACTCCCAAAGAGACAATTGATTATTGTCACAAGCATAATATTCAATTAGAAGCTTATAGCCCATTAGGAACTGGTGCTATCTTTACGGAACCAACAATGGTTAAAATTGCTAATCGTATTGGTCGCAGTGTTGCACAAGTTACCTTACGTTGGTCATTACAAAATGGATTCTTACCACTTCCCAAATCTGTTCATGCTGACAGAATTGAAGAAAATACTCATTTATTTGATTTTGAATTATCTGATGAAGACATGGCAGAAATCAACTCTCTAGATGGTGTTGTTGGTCATGCTCAAGATCCAGATACAGCAACTTTCTAAAATGTTTCACGTGAAACAAAAATGCGTAACCAGATATATTCTGGTTACGCATTTTTAGTTATCTATAGTTTGATGATGCATTTGGCATGACTATTGCACATATGATGTAAACAATAATACCAGGGAATGCTGCACTCAGGACACTTAAAAGAACGTACCCTATTCTTGTTAATGTTGGGTCCCAGTTAAAAAATTCAGCAATACCACCGACAACACCAGCAATAATTCTATTATTAGATTTTGTTAATTTTCTCAATTTTAATCCTCCTCTTGTTAACCTTTTATGTAATTATATCCAAAATAAAAAACCAAAGCCACTAAATGGACTTTGGTTTTCAAAAATTACTTTTTGTTACGGCCCTTATAAGCTTTCTTTTTCGCTTTTTTAATAGCCTGTACTTTTTCTTTTTCAAGACGTACTTTTTCTTCACGTTCACGTGTAATTTTAAATGGATTATTAATTAACAATGTTTGTCCAACTGAGAATGCATTGGTAATAACCCAATATAATGACAAGGCTGATGGTAAGTTAACAGCTGTCACAAGAATCATTATTGGTGTACCATAAACCATCATCGTTGACATTGAGTTTGCTTCAGGTTGGGACATAACACCCAACTTAGAAACAAAGTAAGTTAAGATTGCAGCAAAAATTGGTAAGATGAAGTACGGATCTTTATCACCAAGCTGTAACCATAAAAATTCACCCGTCTTCAAAACGTTCGTTCTCAAAATAGCTTGATAAAGAGCTAATAAAATCGGCATCTGTACTAATAATGGTAAACATCCAGCAACAGGATTAATGCCTGCTTCTGCATATAATTTCTGTTGTTCTTCACGTAATTTTTGAACAGTTGCAGCATCTTTACCAGAATGCTTAGCTTGAAGTGCCTTCAATTGAGGTTGAACTTCAGCTGTTTTACGCATACTTTTTGTTTGATAAATCATTAATGGTAATAAAATAACCCTAATGATTATGGTAAAGATGATAATACCAACACCATAGTTCCCACCAAATAATTTTGAAAGGAAAATAATAGCCCTAGAGAAACTGAGGATGATACCGCCATCCCAAATTCCTGTACTATTTTCCGTTATTGGTGTTGTACTACATCCCGCTAGGACTAACATTAACCCCAACATACTTAATAGGACTAAAAATCGCTTACTCTTCTTTTTCACAAGAATACCCTCGCTCACTTTATTAGTCTAAAATTTTAGCTATTTTTAAAACATGTGTTAATTGTTTCTTGGATTCCTCTTGCGACAACCAAGCAACAGATGGTCTAGCAATAACCAAAAAATCGCAATCTTGTTTAAGATCTGGTTTCAATTCTAACAACGATTGACGAATACGGCGTTTAACCCAATTACGAGCAACAGCATTCCCAATACGTTTTCCAACTGAAATTCCAACTCTAAAATGAGCTTGTTCTGGTTTTTCCATCATATATATAACATACTTTCGGTTCGCACAAGATTGACCTTTTTTAAAAACTGTTTGGAACTCTGCTTCTTTTTTAACGCGATATGATTTTCTCATGTAATATCTCCAGTTAAATAGATACTGTATCTTTGTAATAAAAAAAACCACTGAAATCAGTGGTCTATGCAGACAATACTTTTCTACCTTTACGGCGTCTACGTGCTAAGACGTTACGGCCGCCTTTTGTACTCATGCGTTTACGGAAACCATGCACGCGTTCACGGTGACGTTTTTTAGGTTGGTATGTTCTTTTCATAATTTAGGCACCTCCTTAAATACTTAATGTTTCAACTAATCGGTATCTTGATAAAAATAAGATACCAGTGACGTCAATTTCACTTACCGGAATATAATACCATACTTCTTTCTTCTATGAAAGAAAATTATTAGAATTCAATGTAATTTAGTTATCCACACTTTTTCGCTATTTATTTTTTAGTTGTGGATGAGTTGTGAAACACATCTTGTCGTCCACAACTCGGAACACACACTTTTTCACAATAAACAGCCTGTTAATAAGTTATACACACCCTTAACTAAAAACTGTTAATAACTAATGAAAATCCTTTAATAACATACTTTATTTCAATCACTCATTTGTGGATAACATGGCAAACAAAACTGGTTTATCTTTTTATGCCCACCCCTGTGGAAAACTTATTAATGACCCTGTTATTATTTTTTACACATTTTTTTAAACCTGTGGAAAACCCTTCTTTAAAATGCTAAACTGTAGTTACGATTTATTTAAACAAGGAGGCTTTTTGTGCTTACTCTCGAAAATTTATGGTCCTCACTGACTGATTATTTCAAAACGCAACTCAACCCTGTTAGTTACGAAACTTGGATTTCATCAGCTGAACCAAAACAATTTATTAATAACGACCTTATTATTGAGCTACCCTCCCAGCTACATAAAACTTACTGGATACAACATCTAGCACCAAAAGTTGTTGCGTTTCTTTACGAATCAACTGGTGAAGAAATCAATCCCGTTTTAAAAATAAAGGGTGAATTAACCGCGGGCGGCCAATCAAATATGGCAGTATCAAATAGTTCAAACTCTAATAACGATAATGTCCCTACCTTTATGCGTGATGCCAAATTAAACGATAGATATACCTTTAGTACCTTCGTTACTGGAAAAGGTAATCAGATGGCCCACGCTGCTGCTTTGGTTGTTTCTGAAGAACCTGGCCGCTTGTACAACCCGCTCTTTTTCTATGGTGGTGTTGGTTTGGGTAAAACCCATTTAATGCACGCAATTGGTCACCAAATGCTTCTAAACAATCCTGATGCAAAAGTAAAATACGTTACAAGTGAAGCATTTACTAACGGCTTCATTAACTCACTTCGAAATAATACGCCCGAAGATTTCCGAAAAGAATATCGTAGTGTTGATCTCTTACTGGTGGATGATATTCAATTTTTTGCCGATAAAGAATCAACACAAGAAGAATTTTTCCATACATTTAACTCTTTATATGATGATAAAAAACAAATTGTCTTATCATCTGATCGTTTACCAAACGAAATACCAAAATTACAAAAACGTCTTATATCTCGCTTTAAATGGGGTCTTTCAGTTGATATAACCCCTCCTGATTTAGAAACTAGAATTGCTATTTTAAGAAATAAATCTGATGCTGAAAATCTTGAAATACCAGATGATACATTAAGTTATATTGCTGGCCAAATCGATTCGAATATTCGTGAACTTGAAGGCGCTTTGGTTAGAGTACAAGCGTACGCGACCTTATCAAACTCAGAAATAACAACGAGTTTAGCCGCCGATGCCTTAAAAAACTTAAGTTTAAAAGATAAATCAAATGAAATTTCAATTGCTATTGTTCAAGATCGGGTTGCTAAATATTTCCACGTTACTGTGGGCGATTTAAAAGGAAAAAAACGTGTTAAAGCAATTGTTATGCCACGTCAAATTGCTATGTACTTAAGTCGCGAACTTACCGACAATTCCTTACCTAAGATTGGATCTGAATTTGGTGGTAAGGATCATACAACGGTTATTCATGCTCACGAAAAAATTGCTGTAATGTTAGAAACTGATGACAAACTTCAGCGTCAAATTTCAGATCTTAAGAGTGAACTTAACCAATAATAGTTGTGGGCAATTGTGGATAAGGCGGCTTGTTTACTCACAGGTTATCCACATGTGAATTCTTTTATTTACATGGTCCCAACGTATTTCTTAACATGATTAACAGGCCCTACTACTGCTTCTATTCTTTTATTACTTAATTAATAACTAAACTTACCGGAGGATTTACTATGGAATTTACAATTAATCGATCAGCATTCATTAAACAATTAACAGATGTTCAAAGAGCTATTTCTTCAAAAACAACAATTCCTATATTAACGGGTATCAAAGTTGTCTTAACTGCTTCTGGTTTACTTTTAACAGGTAGTGATGCAGATGTTTCTATTGAAACTTTTTTATCTGTTGAAGATGAATCTAATAACTTAACAATTGAATCAACTGGTGAAATTGTGCTACCTGCACGATTCTTTAGCGAAATTGTTAAAAAATTACCGCAAGATACTTTTTCATTAACAGTGACTGATGGTTATCAAACTGAGATTACTTCTGGATCAGCCTCATTCAATATTAATGGGTTAGATGCAAATAACTATCCTCACTTACCAGAAATTGATACTGATGATAATTTAATTTTTTCGGGATCAATCTTAAAACAAATTATTAGCCAAACTGTTATTGCCGTTTCTAACCAAGAAAGTCGCCCTATTTTAACTGGTGTTCACTTTGTCATTGAAAATGGTGAGTTTTTAGCAGTCGCAACAGATAGTCATCGTTTGAGCCAACGTAAAATTACATTGGAAGGCGCAAACGATGCAAAATATGATGTTATTATTCCTGGTAAATCTTTAGTAGAATTATCACGAATGATTGACGATTCTAATCCAGATATTGAAATGCGTATTTCAGAAAACCAAGTACTCTTTATTCTTGGAAATACCTCATTTTATTCACGTTTATTAGAAGGAAATTATCCTGATACAACTCGTCTAATTCCTAAAGAATCAGCTACAGACATTGAGTTTAATGCGCCTAAATTATTATCAGCAATTGAACGTGCGTCATTACTATCACATGAAAGCCGTAATAACGTTGTTAAACTAGCGATTAATACGGCAGAACAAAAAGTTGTCATTTATAGTAACTCGCCTGATGTTGGTAATGTTGAGGAAGCATTAGAATTTAGCAATTTATCAGGAAATGATCTTGAAATTTCATTTAATCCAGACTATATGAAAGATGCTTTAAGATCATTTGGACAAACTGAAATTAAAGTTGCGTTTACACAACCATTACGACCATTTACCTTAGTCCCAACTGAAGATACAACGCAATTTATTCAATTAATTACACCAGTTCGAACATTCTAATTAATTGTTCGTGTATGAATAACTAATAAAAATAGAGTAAAAGCAGCCAATAAAACTGTTTTTACTCTATTTTTTTAGGTAAATTATATTAAAAGTGAGAAATGAATTTTATGGTTTGATTTTGACTAAAAAAATAAGGCAATAGTGAATTGTAGTCATTTAATTAAAAATATAGCCTTTTAAGTAATTTTAGAGTAAAAAGACTAATTAAAACTTAAATCGCTTAAATCGGCTTAAAATGAGATGTGAAATTGTAATTTTGCGAAAAAAAAGGTATAATAGAAAAGGAAGAAAATGGAGGTTGACGACAATTGAAATCAGATATTTATTTAGAAACACCTTACATGATGCTACAACAAGTTTTGAAATCAGAAACAATTATTAATTCTGGTGGCGAAGCAAAATGGTTTTTACGTGAAAATGAAGTCCTTGTAAATGGTGAATTAGAAGACCGACGTGGACGTAAATTATACCCTGGCGATGTTATTGAAGTTCCAGGTATTGCAATTATTACGATGCATTCAATGGACGAAAAGTAGGCTTATCAATGTATCTAGAAAATTTAACCTTGAGGGATTATCGTAACTATGAAGATTTAAATATCTCATTTTCACCAGCAATCAATATATTACTTGGTGAAAATGCTCAGGGTAAAACGAATTTATTGGAAGCAATTTATGTGTTATCAATGACTCGAAGTCATAGAACGAATAATGATAAAGAGTTGATTAAGTGGGATAAGACAGCTGCGATAATCCAAGGTCGGGTGAATAAGCAAGTAGGGTCATTGCCACTCGAGATTCAAATTAATTCTAAAGGTAAAAAAGCTAAAGTTAATCATCTTGAACAGGCCAAATTGTCACAGTACATTGGACAGTTCAATGTGATTTTGTTTGCACCAGAGGATTTAGCCCTTGTAAAGGGTGCCCCATCAGTAAGAAGAAGATTTGTTGATATGGAATTTGGCCAAATTAATGCACGTTATTTATATAATTTAGGTCAATACCGAACTATTTTGAAACAGCGTAATCAATATCTAAAACAGTTACAGCATAAAAAAGACCAAGATTTAGTTTTTTTAGATGTATTATCTGATCAATTAGCTGCTTTTGGCGCAGAAATTGTACATCAACGCTTAATATTTCTTAAACAACTTGAATTCTGGGCTAACCAATTACAAGAAGAGATTACACAGTCCGCTGAAACGTTAACATTTGAGTATGCCACTCATTTGGAAAACGCGTCAGAAAAAACGATTGAACAGTTGTATACGCAATTACAAAATGATTTAAAAAAATCAATAAAAAAAGAAATATTTCAAGGGACAACCTTAGCTGGGCCACATCGTGATGATGTGCGTTTTTTAATTAACGGCAAAAACGTTCAAACATATGGATCTCAAGGACAACAAAGAACAACAGCATTATCAGTCAAATTAGCCGAAATTGAGTTAATGAAAGAGGAAACTGGGGAATATCCAGTCCTTCTTTTGGATGATGTTCTTTCTGAATTGGATGATATGCGTCAAACACATCTTTTGAAGACGATTCAAAATAAGGTTCAAACATTTTTAACAACACCAAACTTAAGTGGTATTGCTAGATCGTTAATTAATGAACCTAAGATTTTTCATATTAATCAAGGTAACTTACTCGAAGAGGAGGAACATATAGTTGACTGATCAAGAGAAACAAGCTGAAATAGCAGAAGAATTACATGAAGAAAAAGCAAAAGAATATGATGCGAGCCAAATTCAAGTTTTAGAAGGACTTGAAGCTGTTAGAAAACGTCCCGGTATGTATATTGGAACAACGGCTTCACAAGGTCTTCATCACTTAGTTTGGGAAATTATTGATAATGGTATCGATGAAGCATTGGCTGGTTTTGCCGATGAAATTAATGTTGTTGTCGAAAAAGACAACAGTATAACAGTTCGTGATAATGGACGTGGTATCCCTGTTGATATCCAAGCAAAAACAGGCCGTCCAGCGCTTGAAACCGTTTTTACAATTTTACATGCTGGGGGTAAATTTGGCGGTGGTGGTTATAAAGTTTCTGGTGGACTTCATGGAGTTGGTGCTTCAGTTGTTAATGCATTATCAACTGAGCTAGATGTTCAGGTTATTCGTGAAGGTAAAGTCTACGGTATGGACTTTGCTCGCGGTAAAGTTAAAACAGAGATGTCAGTTGTAGGTGAAGCACCTGAAAATGAACATGCAACGATTGTTCATTTTGTACCGGATTCTGATATTTTTACGGAAACAACTGTCTATGATATTAAAGTATTAACAACGCGAATTCGTGAATTAGCATTCTTGAATAAAGGCCTTAAAATTACGATTGATGATAAACGTGATGGTGGACCCGGATTACAAGAATTCCATTATGCCGGTGGTATTAAGCATTATGTTGAATACTTAAATAAAAATAAAGATGTTATTTTCCCAGAACCTATCTATGTTGAAGGTGAACAAAAAGGGATTATTGTTGAAGTTGCCCTCCAATATACAGATGATTATCATAGTAATTTATTAACTTTCACAAATAATATTCATACTTATGAGGGTGGTACTCATGAATCTGGTTTTAAGACAGCCTTAACCCGGGTTATAAATGATTACGCTCGTAAAAATAATCTTATGAAAGAAAATGATGCTAATCTTTCTGGTGAAGATGTTCGTGAAGGATTGACGGCTGTTGTCAGTATTAAACATCCAGATCCTCAATTTGAAGGTCAAACAAAAACAAAATTAGGTAATTCAGATGCGCGTACGGTTACTGATCGTACTTTCTCTGAACATTTTACTAAGTTTTTAATGGAAAATCCTAAAGAAGCTAAAATTATTGTAGAAAAAGGCTTATTAGCTGCTAGAGCTCGAGTAGCTGCTAAACATGCTCGTGAAGTAACACGTAAAAAAAGTGGGCTTGAAATCAGTAACTTACCCGGTAAGTTAGCTGATAATACAAGTAAAGATCCTGCAATTAGTGAATTATTTATCGTCGAAGGTGATTCAGCCGGCGGTTCAGCTAAACAGGGTCGTTCACGGTTAACACAAGCTATCTTACCGATTCGTGGTAAGATTTTGAATGTTGAAAAAGCAAGTTTAGATAAAATTTTAGCCAATGAAGAAATTCGTTCATTATTTACAGCTATGGGAACAGGTTTTGGTGGCGAATTTAATGTTGAAAAAGCTAATTATCATAAATTAATTATTATGACTGATGCTGATGTCGATGGTGCCCATATTAGAACGTTATTATTAACACTGTTCTATCGTTACATGCGTCCACTTGTTGAAGCAGGATTCGTGTATATTGCGCAACCACCTTTATATCAAATTAGACAAGGTAAGATGATTCGTTATGTCGATACTGAAGAAGAATTAGAAGAAATTCAAGGGCAATTGGCACCAACACCAAAACCCGTTATTCAACGATATAAAGGTCTTGGAGAAATGGATGCTTCTCAATTGTGGGAAACAACTATGGATCCAGATGCTCGTCGTTTATTACGTGTTAACGTCGACGATGCCATTGAAGCTAATGATGTCTTTAATATGTTAATGGGTGATCGTGTAGAACCTAGACGTGAATTTATTGAAAAAAATGCCACTTACGTAGAAAACTTAGATATTTAAAAACTTAGTCGTAAAGGAGGTTGAAAATTTTGGCAGAAGAATTACCAGCTACAAGCCGGATAAAAGATGTTAATCTTTCCGGAGAAATGAAAAAATCATTCTTGGATTATGCTATGAGCGTTATTGTTGCTCGTGCACTTCCTGATGTTCGAGATGGGTTGAAACCTGTCCATCGTCGTATTTTATACGGGATGAGTGAATTAGGGATTACGCCTGATAAACCATACAAAAAATCAGCTAGAATTGTTGGGGATGTTATGGGTAAGTACCATCCTCATGGTGATTCATCGATTTATGAAGCGATGGTTCGTATGGCCCAAGACTTTAGTTACCGTTACATGTTAGTTGATGGGCATGGTAACTTTGGTTCTGTCGATGGTGATGGCGCTGCTGCTATGCGTTATACTGAAGCTAGAATGAGTAAAATAGCTGTTGAAATGATGCGTGATATCAATAAAGATACCATTGATTTCATGGATAATTACGATGGCAGTGAACATGAACCAGTTGTTTTACCTGCGCGTTTTCCTAACTTATTAGTTAATGGTGCAACAGGTATTGCCGTTGGTATGACAACGAATATTCCGCCACATAATTTGTCAGAAGTTATTTCTGGATTACATATTTTGATGGATAATCCTGATGCAACTGTGGCTGATTTGATGGAGGCTATCCCTGGTCCTGATTTTCCAACTGGGGCTACTGTTCTAGGTAAATCTGGTATTCGTAAAGCTTACGAAACAGGTAAGGGAACAATAACAATTCGTTCAAAAGTTGAAATTGAAGAACAAAAGAATGGTAAAGAACGTATTATCGTTGATGAACTTCCTTACATGGTTAATAAAGCACGTTTAATTGAACGTATTGCTGATTTAGCTCGTGATAAAAAAATTGAAGGTATCACTGATATTAATGATGAGTCTGATCGTGAAGGATTACGAATTGTGATCGATATTCGTCGTGATATGAGTGCTTCAGTTGTGTTGAATAACCTTTATAAATTAACGTTATTACAAACATCTTTCAGTTTTAATATGCTAGCAATCGTTAATGGTATTCCAAAAGTTCTAAGTTTAAAGGAAATGCTTGTTTATTACCTTGAACATCAAGAAAAAGTTATCCGTCGTCGTACGCAATTTGAATTGAAAAAGGCACGTGCTCGCGCACATATCCTTGAAGGTTTAAGAATTGCACTCGATCATATTGATGAAATTATTAGAATTATCCGTAGCTCAAATACGGGTGAACTTGCTAAAAATCAATTGATGGGTAATTATGGTTTATCAGATAAACAAGCTCAAGCTATTTTAGATATGCGATTAGTTCGTTTAACTGGTTTAGAACGTGAAAAAATTGAAGAAGAATATCAAAATTTAATGGCATCAATCGCTGATTTTGAAGATATTTTGGCTCATGACTCACGTATTCATGATATTATTTATCAAGAATTGTTAGATTTACAAGCTAAATTTGGTGATGAACGTCGTACTGAATTATTAATTGGCGAAGTATTGAATCTTGAAGATGAAGATTTGATTGAAGAAGAAGAAGTTATGATTACATTAACGCATAACGGTTATGTAAAACGTCTTGCAACTGATGAATTCAAAGCACAAAACCGTGGTGGCCGTGGCGTTCAAGGTATGGGTGTTCATGATGATGACTTTATTGAACATCTTGTGTCGACATCAACGCATGATACCCTACTATTCTTCACGAATGCTGGTAAAGTGTACCGTATGAAGGGGTATGAAATTCCTGAATATGGACGCACAGCTAAAGGAATTCCTGTCATTAATCTTTTAGGGGTTAATTCTGGTGAGAAAATCCAAGCTGTTATCAACGTAAGCAAGCAAGAAAATGATGAACGTTATCTTTTCTTTACGACGCTTAACGGAACAGTTAAGAGAACACCGGTGTCAGAATTTTCTAACATACGAAATAATGGTTTAAAAGCGATTAAATTGCATGATGAAGATGAATTAATTAACGTTGCTATCACAGATGGCACGCAGAATATGATTATTGGAACGCATCGAGGTTACGCAGTATCATTTGCTGAAAATGATGTTCGTTCAATGGGTCGTTCTGCTTCTGGTGTTCGTGGTATTCGGTTAAGAGAAGATGATTACGTTGTAGGAGCTGATTTATTAGCTGCTGATAGTCACGTATTTATCATTTCTGAAAAAGGATACGGTAAGCAAACACCCGCTTCGGCTTATGCAATTAAAGGCCGTGGTGGAAAAGGAATTAAGACAGCTAACATTTCTGAAAAGAATGGACCAATTGCTGGGTTAGCAACCGTTCAAGGTGATGAAGATATCATGTTAATTACGGATCAAGGTGTTATGATTCGCTTTAATGTGAAGAACGTGTCAAAAACGGGCCGTGCTACTTTAGGAGTTCATTTAATTCGAATTGATGAGAATGCTAAAGTTGCAACAATGGCAAAAGTTGAAGCTACTCCTGAAGAAACAACTACTATTTTAGATGCAGTTGTATCAGACGTTGAAAGTGAAACAAATGACTTAGAATAAACTAAATTAAAAAAATAAAATAAAATCCTAATTAACGGCGTACTTAATAAGTGTGTAGTTAATTAGGATTTTCTTGCTTTAAGTGAATGGCAGTGATATAATTTTAGTTCGTAAGTGTCTATGGCATTAAATAGATAACTTTCCTTGTTCTTGCCACGAGGTAAGGACCTAAAGTCCATAAGGAGGTGTAAACAGTCATGAGTAAATATGAAATTACTTATATCATCCGTACCGATCTTGATGAAGCAGCTAAAGCAGCTTTGATCGAACGTTTCGATGGTATTTTAACAAGTAATGGTGCAGAAATCGTTACTTCAAAAGACTGGTCAAAACGTCGTCTTGCATACGAAATCAGCGGTTATAATGAAGGTATCTACCATATCATTAATGCTACAGCCGATGACGATATCGCAATTAACGAATTTGATCGTCTTTCAAAGATTAATGAAGGAATCTTGCGTCATATGATCATTAACAGAGATGAAAAATAATTCATTTTAATAAAATAACGGAGAGGAGCAATACATTATGATTAATAGAACAGTACTTGTCGGACGTTTAACAAGAGACCCTGATTTACGCTACACAGCTAGTGGTGCTGCAGTTGCAACTTTTACAGTTGCAGTTAATCGACAATTCACGAACGCTTCTGGCGAACGTGAAGCCGATTTTATTAACTGTGTTATCTGGCGAAAAGCAGCCGAGAACTTCGCTAACTTTACGCATAAAGGTTCTTTAATTGGTGTCGATGGACGAATTCAAACGCGTTCATATGATAATCAACAAGGAACTCGCGTGTATGTTACTGAAGTTGTCGTAGAAAACTTTTCGTTGCTTGAATCAAAATCTCAATCAAGCCAACAACAAGGTAACGCTAATAATCAAAGCAGCGCTCCTCAATCAAGTTCATCATCAAATAACAATGCTAACCCATTTGGTGGCGCAAGTTCGAATAATAATTCAAACACAACGCAATCTAATGATTCAGCAACAGTTGATCCATTTGCAAATAATGGCCAACAAATTGATATTTCTGATGACGACCTACCATTCTAATTAGAGGAGGAAACTCACATGGCACAACAACAACAACGTAGAGGTGGTGGCGGTGGCGCACGTCGTCGACGTAAAGTTGACTTCATCGCAGCTAACCACATCGATTATATCGATTATAAAGATACAGACTTGTTAAAACGTTTCATTTCAGAACGTGGTAAGATTTTACCTCGTCGTGTTACGGGAACAAGCGCTAAAAACCAACGCAGTTTAACAATTGCAATTAAACGCTCACGTATTATGGGCTTATTACCATTCGTTTCAGAAGAATAGTAATATCTAGGGAAGACTATGCAAATAGTCTTCCCTTTTTTTGTACTATCAGCAAGATTTGTGCAGGTAAATGGGGAATGTGATAAAATAGATAACATCTAGGATTTACAGATGAGGAGATACTATGAAAAAGTTCCTTTCAAACGAGAAACTTCCCAGTTTTTTGAAGAATGAACGCTTAAGATGGATTGCGATTTTTATCGTAATTATGTCTTTATTTAGTGTTGTTCTGTCTTTTACAGTTAATTTATTTTTAGGACTTATATTGTTAATTATTGCGTTGGGTGCTACCAGCGCAAGTATGTATATTATGTCCCAAATTACGGCAAATACTAATGAATATATATCGGAATTATCATATCGTATTAAACGTAGTGAACAAGAAGCGCTTATCAAAATGCCAATTGGTATTTTGATTTTTAACGAACAAAATGAGATTGAGTGGGTTAATCCATACTTACAACCTTATTTTGAAAAAAATGATATTTTAGGTAAGAAAATAGAGAGCGTCGATGAATCGTTATCGACGATTATTACAGATAACGCTGAGACTAAAGGCTTGGTGAAAGTAACATGGCATGAAAAAGATTTTGAAATGATCATACAAAATGATATTCATGTTGCTTACCTGATGGATATTACGCGTTATTCATCAATTGAAAAAGAATTTGAAGCAGAGCGCGTTGTTATCGGTCAAGTGTTCTTAGATAATTATGATGAAGTAACGCAATCTATGTCAGATAAGAATGTTTCTAATTTAAGTAACTTTGTCACAAATGAGTTATCTAATTGGGCGCGTCGTTATGGGATGTATTTAAAAAGAACGGATTCAGATCGATTTTTTATTTTAGTTCATGCCCATTCTTTACAACAAATTGAAGAAGAAAAATTTAAAATTTTAGATCGAATTCGCGATCGGACATCCAAACAAAACTTTCCGCTCACATTGAGCATGGGAATTGCCTATGGCGATGGCGATTTGAATTCACTTGCAAAATTAGCTCAAAGCAATTTAGATCTTGCTTTAGGTCGAGGTGGGGATCAAGTTGTCGTTAAATCACCTGAAGAGCAAGCAAGATTTTATGGTGGTAAAACTAATCCGATGGAAAAACGGACTCGGGTTCGTGCTAGAATGATTTCTCAAGCGTTACAAGAAATAATGAAACCAATGGACCAAGTCTTCGTTATGGGACATCAGAGCCCAGATATGGACTCTGTAGGAGCTTGTTTGGGCATTAGACGAATCGCTTTGATGAATAATATGAAATGTTGGATTGTTTTAGATCAAACCGCTATTCATTCAGATGTACAACGATTGATGGAAGAGTTAGATCAATATCCTGATATCAAATATAATATTATTACACCTGAAGAAGCAGTAGAAAAAGCAACAGAACAGAGTTTACTGGTGATGGTTGATCATTCTAAACCCTCTATTTCTGGTAGTCCTGAATTGTATGAAAAACTTAAAAATCGTCTGATGGTTATTGATCATCATCGTCGTGGAGAAGAATTCCCTGAAAATCCAATGTTAGTTTATATTGAACCTTATGCATCATCAACCTGTGAACTGATTACTGAAATGTTTGAATATCAATCAAAAGATAGTGAACCAATTAATAAAATTGAAGCAACTGCGATGTTAACGGGAATTATTATTGATACGAAGTCGTTTTCATTAAGGACGGGTACACGAACATTTGATGCAGCCAGTTATTTAAGGTCCGTTGGGGCTGATTCAACAATGGTTCAAAACTTTATGAAAGAAAATGTTGATAGTTACTTGAAGCGTAATCATTTAATTGATAAAGTAGAGTTCATTAATACTGATTTAGCATTATGTGTGGGTGAAGATGATACGATTTATGACCCAGTTACAGCAGCACAGGCAGCAGATTCATTATTATCTATTTCAAGTGTATCAGCGTCATTTGTTGTCACAAAACGATCAGAAAATCGTGTTAGTATCTCTGCTAGAAGTACAGGGACGACTAATGTTCAAGTTGTTATGGAACAAATGGGCGGCGGCGGTCACTTATCAAATGCTGCGACTCAGTTAACTGGTGTGAGTGTAAGTGAAGCTGCAGAACAATTAGTTAATATTTTAACGACAAAAAAAGATGAAATTAAGGAGTAGTTGATTATGAAAGTTATATTTTTAGAAGATGTTCGCGGAAAAGGTAAACGTGGAGAAATTAAAGAAGTACCAAGCGGCTATGCTCAAAATTTTTTAATTAAAAATGGTAAAGCAAAATTAGCTACAAATTCAGCAATGAGTTCTTTAAAGGGACAACAAAAAGCTGAAGAAAAAAAAGCTGAAGAAATTTTAAAAGAAGCTAAAGATGAAAAAATCGTTTTAGAAGATGATAAGACAGTTGTTGAATTAACAGCTAAAGCGGGCGAAGATGGCCGTTTATTTGGCTCAATTCCTAGCAAGCAAATTGTACAAGCTATGGAAAAACAATACGGAATTAAAATCGACAAACGTAAAGTTGAACTACCAGAACCAATTCGTGCCTTAGGATTCACGAATGTACCTGTTAAGTTACATGTTGATGTAACAGCAATGATTCGTGTTCATGTTTCGGCTAATAACTAAAGTAGTATTTATTTGAAAAGCTGGCAAAATTTGATTTTGTCCAGCTTTTTTCTTGATTTTAGAAGTAAGGAGAACACGATAAAATGAATAATGAACTATTAACAGACCAAACGCCACCACAGAATATTGAAGCGGAACAAGCCGTTTTGGGCGCTGTCTTTTTAAAGAGTGATGCTCTTGTTGAGGCAATGGAATACTTGGAGCCCGAAGACTTCTATCAACGTCGCCATCAATTGATATTTGCGGCTATGGTGGATCTGAATGATAAAGATGAAGCTATTGATATTGTTACGATTCAAGATAATTTAACTTCTAAAAATCAAATGGATGATATTGGCGGTGTTAGCTATATTGTTGAATTAGCTGGCTCTGTACCAACGGCTGCGAACGTTCAGTATTATGCTAAAATTGTTGAAGAAAAATCAATGATTCGACGCTTAATTGCGACAGCGACATCTATTGCAACTAAGGGTTTATCACAAGATGATGATGTTGCAACGCTTTTAGATAATGCTGAACGTGAAATTATGAGCGTATCTGAAAAAAGAAATAGTAGTGGTTTTCAAGCTATCGCTGATGTATTAAAAAGTACATTTACAAATATTGAAAAGTTAGCTAAAGAAGGCGATACAATTACTGGATTGTCGACAGGTTATCCAGAGTTGGATAAAATGACTGCCGGGTTACATCCAGATGAGTTAATCATTTTAGCTGCTCGTCCGGCTGTTGGTAAAACAGCTTTTGCGTTGAATATTGCTCAAAACGTAGCAACTAAAACTGATGAAACTGTCGCTATTTTTAGTTTAGAAATGTCAGCAGAATCATTAGTTAGTCGTATGTTATGTGCTGAAGGTAGTATTAATGCGAATCACTTACGAACGGGACAATTAGACGAATCAGAATGGTCAAATTTGATTGTGGCAATGAATTCATTATCAAAGGCTAATATCTTTATTGATGACACTGCTGGGTCAAAGATGGCTGAAATTCGGGCAAAATGCCGTCGATTAGCGAAGGAAAAAGGTGGACTAGGGTTAATCGTTGTTGATTATTTACAGTTGATTGAAGGTTCAGGACGCGAAAGTCGACAACAAGAAGTCTCAGAAATTTCTCGTCAAATGAAGAAATTAGCGAAAGAATTAAGTGTTCCAGTTATTGCATTGTCTCAATTATCCCGTGGTGTTGAACAACGCCAAGATAAACGACCAGTGTTATCAGATATTCGTGAATCTGGTTCTATTGAACAAGATGCAGATATTGTTGCATTTTTGTATCGAGATGATTATTATGAACGCGATACTGATGAAGATGAAGACGGGAATCTACCTGATCCAAGGGATGAAGATGACCAAAATGTTGGTGAAGTTGAAGTTATTATTGAAAAAAACCGTGGTGGCGAACGAGGTACAGTTAAATTATTATTTGTTAAATCATATAATAAATTCTCGTCACTTGCCTATAGACCAGAAGGCTAGAAAATATTCCTTAGTGGGATATTTTTTTTGAATAAAAAGAGAAACGTTCGTTATATAGTTGATAAATGTTTATATAAAATACAAACGTTCGTATTTTAGTTGTATTTGAACTGCTTTATTGCTATAATATTCTAGGATTGTATTTATGAATTTAAAATATAAATTATGAGGTGGATGAAAATATGTCATCAGTAGTTGTAGTAGGTAGCCAATGGGGCGATGAAGGAAAAGGTAAAATTACAGATTTCTTAAGTCAAAATGCCGATGTTATTGCACGGTATCAAGGTGGCGATAACGCCGGACACACAATTGTATTTGAAGGCAACACTTACAAATTACATTTGATTCCATCAGGTATTTTCTTTCAAGATAAATTAAGTATCATTGGTAATGGGGTTGTTGTGAATCCTAAAGCTTTATGTGAAGAACTTGATTATCTACAAAAACTCGGCGTTAAAGGAGATAATTTACGTATTTCTGACCGCGCTCATGTTATTTTGCCATACCATATTCTACTTGATGGCTTACAAGAAGCTGCTAAAAAAGAAGATAAGATTGGGACGACTAATAAAGGTATTGGACCAGCTTATATGGATAAAGCTGCTAGAATTGGTATTAGAATTGCTGATTTAATGGAAAAAGAAACTTTCTCAGCAAAATTAAAAAATAATTTAGAACAAAAAAATCGTGAATTTACAAAATTATATGATCATGAACCACTTGAATTTGATGATATTTTTGAAGAATATTTTGCCTATGGCCAACGTTTGAAACGATACGTAATGGACACGTCAGTTATTATTAATGATGCACTAGATTCTGGTAAGAAAGTCTTATTTGAAGGTGCACAAGGTGTTATGTTAGATATTGATCATGGAACGTACCCATTTGTAACTTCTTCAAATCCAATTGCAGGTGGCGCAACAGTCGGTGTTGGTGTTGGACCTGCTCAAATAAATACAGTTGTTGGTGTCTGCAAAGCCTATACATCACGTGTAGGGGATGGTCCTTTTCCAACTGAACTATTAGATGAAATCGGTGATACTATCCGTGAAGTTGGACATGAATATGGTGTAACAACAAAACGTCCACGTCGTATTGGCTGGTTTGATAGTGTTGTTATGAATCATTCCAAACGTGTTTCAGGATTGACTAACTTATGTTTAAACAGTATTGATGTTTTAACTGGATTAAAAGAAGTTAAAATTTGTACAGCATACGAATTAAATGGTGAAATTATTCATCGTTATCCAGCTAGTTTTAAAGAATTATCTCAATGTAAACCAGTATATGAAACATTACCTGGTTGGACTGAAGATATTACTCAAATGAAAACTCTTGCAGAATTACCTGAAAATGCTAGAAATTATATTAGACGTATTGAAGAAATCGTTGATGTTAAAATTTCAACATTCTCAGTTGGACCCGATCGTGATCAAACAAATGTTTTAGATGATGTTTGGGCATAAATAAGTAATAGGTTGATAGTAATGTGAGAAAAGTCAAAGTTAATACTTTGATTTTTTTTTATTTAATCAATAACTAAGTAGATAAATAACCTTAATTAATTAGAGCTTAAAAATTTATATAACTTATATATTTGATAAGTCGAATATGTTGCATACGCTTTCTTTGGATGTTACTATCGGTATGTAGACAAATATATTATGAGGAGGAAACATGATGACAAATGAAGATAGATTAGATGCAAAGAAAGATCAAATTAAGGGTAAAGTAACAGAAACTAAAGGTAAATTGACAGGAGACAAGCAAGAAGAAGTTAAAGGTAAAGCGGAAGGTTTCCTTGGTAAAGCGAAAGATAAATTAGAAGATGTCAAAGATGATGTTGCAGAAAAAATAGATGAAGTTATGGACAAACGTAAAAAGAAATAGTAATTTCATTGGGTTCTCGCACTGCTTACAATAAGCAGTGCGAGTTTTTTTTATTTCTTTTTATTAGCCGAAGTTAGATAAATAATAGGCTTATCTTGTGAGTATAGTACCTATCAGTTCATCTTATTCACTCAGATATTCATAGATCTTATTTTGTTTAACTTTATGTGATTAATTAAGCAACGAGGAAAACAAAGATAGTTATTTATCTTTATTTTTTGGTGTATATAAGTTTAAGTACCTGGGAAAGAGATTCATTAAGTTTCATAGATTGAGCGTAATAAAATCGTTTCATTTGCAAGCGATTTCAAATAATGGTATATTACATATAACGAATAGTTAATATAATAAATAACTATTTAATATAAACAAAGGAGGAACATATTATGATTTGGTCATTAATTGTAGGTGCTATTATTGGTGCTGTTGCAGGGGCGATTACTAATCGCGGTGAGTCGATGGGATGGATAAGTAACATCATCGCTGGACTAGTTGGGTCAGCTCTTGGTCAAAGTGTCCTTGGTCATTGGGGACCTAGCTTGGCAGGAATGGCAATTATCCCTTCTATCATTGGTGCGATAATTTTAGTTTTAATTGTTTCAGCTATATTTGGTATAAAAGCAAGGAAGTAAATCAAGTCAAGAGAGAGGTATGTTTATGAAGAAGAGTAAAAAAATTATTCTGAGTATAGTCAGCCTCGGATACTTGATTGGGCTTAGCTTGCTGATTTGGCCAGAAATAATTGAGAAAATAACTAAAATGCTTGAACATTTTAACGTTAGTACAAATTTTCAGAGTAACGATTTTATCTTCTATTATGGGATTGTGTTATTGCTATTAACAGTCTTCATATTTTTGTTAATACTTTTGTGGCCTGCGCAACTACCAGATATTCCTTTGAAGCAAACTAAAGAAGGAAGACTTGCTTTAAGTAACCAGGGTATTAGCCAATTTATCAAGACAAAGTTGTCTAGTGAAGACTTATCTAATATTAAAGTTACGTTGAAGAATACACGACGTCAGCGAAAGATCCATATTGTTGCAGATTCAGTTTACCAACAGTCTACAGTTGGACAATTACCTCGTATTACGAGTGAATTAACTGAGAATCTCAATGATCTATTAGCTGGATCTAGTCATATTCCTATCAAAGTAGATATTAAGGTAAGTAAAAAATCAAATTCAAAACGTAAAGTTACACGGGTAGTTTAAGAGGGAGTGTGCATAAATGAAAGATAAAATGTCAATTAATATTGGAGTTGGTAGTGCTCTAGGATTTATCATATCCTCGTTACTTGTAACTGTAGGATTTTGGAAGACGATTATCATTATGATTGTGACACTGTTAGCAGGATGGATTGGTTATCTATTTAAAGAATATGATATTGATCTGTCATTTATTTCAAAAATTTTCACGCGGAAAAATTGATTATTTTAAAAATCGAAAGGAGTCTTAATTATGACTACAGAAAAAACAAATACGCAGGGAACAAAGACTGAACCAAAGGGGACATTGACATTTGATGACAAGGTTATTCAAAAAATAGTCGGTTATGCAATTGAAAATGTATCTGGTCTCTTGGGTGTGGATGGTGGATTTGTCGCAAATATTAAAAATAAACTTGTAAATAGTGATAATCCAACAGATGGCATCGGCGTTGAGGTTGGCAAGGAACAAGTTGCGGTTGATTTAAATATTATTATGGCATATGGGCACAATGCACATGATATTTATAAACAGTTAACGGAAGTTATTAATAAACAAGTAAAGGAAACAACAGATTTAGCTTTAATTGAGTTGAATGTTGAAGTAGTAGACATTCAAACACCAAAAGAATTTGATGATTCACAAACAAGTTTACAAGATCGTGTATCTGATGCAGGTAGTACTATTAAAGAAAAAACAACAGATGGGGTAGATGCCGTTAAAAAAACGACCTCTCAGGTAGTAAATAAAGATGATGACCGGGTTAAATAGCGTTGAACAAATAATAAGATTTAAATCTAGTTAAGAGAAATCCGATAGGGTTTCTCTTTTTTTGTTTCACGTGAAACATCAATAAGTAAATGAGAACACAAAAAAAGCACCTAGCCGCAGCTAGATGCTTCAACATATCTTGCGATATGTTGGGTTTGGCACCCATGGGTGGTTAGGGGCTCGAACCCTAGACCCACGGATTAAGAGTCCGTTGCTCTACCAACTGAGCTAACCACCCAAACCATTAATAATAATTCATCAACGTTAAATATATTATCATATATACTAATAAAAGACAATAACTTTTCGAAAAAGGATTTGGGTAAATTTAATCACTGTGTTTGGCAATGATGATTGAATAGGCTATAATAATGGAGGGTTAAGAAGTTGTATCTAGATTTAATTTTACAGCTTCCTATAAGGAGGATCCACATATGAAAAAAATATTAGTTGTCGACGATGAAAAACCAATTTCTGATATCGTTAAATTTAATTTAACTAAAGAAGGATACGACGTTTATACAGCTTACGATGGTGAAGAAGCCTTAGAAAAAGTTAAAGAAGTTGAACCGGATTTAATTTTATTAGATTTAATGTTACCAAAAGTGGATGGTTTAGAAGTTGCTCGTCAAGTTAGAAAAACTTACGATATGCCAATCATTATGGTTACAGCTAAAGATGGAGAAATCGATAAGGTCTTAGGTCTAGAATTAGGTGCAGATGATTATGTAACAAAACCTTTCTCTAACCGTGAACTAGTGGCCAGAGTTAAAGCTAATTTAAGAAGACAAAAAACAATTGAGAGTGTTCAAACAGAAGAACAACCACAAAATAGTGAAATACAAGTTGGACAATTAACCATTCATCCTGAAGCATATATGGTTTCAAAATATGATGAAAAAATTGAATTAACACATCGTGAATTTGAATTATTACATTATTTAGCACAACATCTAGGACAAGTTATGACTAGAGAACATTTACTACAGACGGTATGGGGTTATGATTACTTCGGTGATGTCAGAACGGTTGATGTTACAATGCGTCGTTTAAGAGAAAAAGTTGAAGATAATCCAAGCCATCCAGAGTGGTTGGTAACACGTCGTGGTGTTGGATACTATATGAAAAATCCAGATTTAGAATAGAGTAGGGGAATAACGATGAAAATGAATCAAAAAATTCGTTTTTTTAAATCTATTCAATTTAAAATAGCCCTCATTTTTGCGTTATTAATTTTAATAACGTTGGAAATTGTCGGGGCTTATTTTGTTAGGCAATTAGAACAGCAAAACTTAGATACCTTTAAGCAACAAGTCCAGTTACCTATATATGTTACTAATTCGATTACGAAGGATTTAGCAAAAACAGATACAGCTGCTGGTGATAGAGATATCAAAAAAATATTGGAAGATGTTAGTAATTCAAGTATCACAGAAATTCGAGTGATTGATAGTAAGGGCACAATTCGCGGGAGTAGTGATTTTAATAATCAAACTGTTGTGGGACAAAAAACGACAGATGCAACAATTAAGCAAGTGTTATATACACCTAAAACATTTGAAAAGAAGATTTATGATGAATCTAGCGATAAGCGCTACTATGTTTCAATTGTGCCACTAGTTAGTACAGCAGGAAATGTAACAACGACAGTTGGGGTTACATACGTTAAGGCCAATCTGGAAAGCTTATACTCAAATATTAACGATATCACGGTTATTTTCGTGACCGCGTCATTTTTTGCAGCTGTTTTAGTCCTTTTGATAACGATAGTTATTTCCCGGGCAATAACTCGTCCGATTGATGAGATGAAAAAGCAAACGATTCGAATTTCTCGCGGAGATTACTCCGGAAAAGTTCGTGTCTATTCTAATGATGAACTAGGACAATTAGCAGATGCGGTTAATAACTTATCTGTTCGTGTTGAAGAGGCACAAGAATCATCTGAAGCTGAACGTCGTCGTTTAGATAGTGTTCTATCGCACATGACAGATGGTGTAATTGCGACGGATCGTCGCGGAAATATTATCATTATGAATGAAGCGGCCTCTACCTTATTAGATCAAAATGAAAATGACTCAATAGGAGTATCAATTTTGGATATTCTTGATTTACGTAGTCAGTATACTTTACGTGATTTGTTAGAAAATCAAGATGAAATTATGATTGATTTATCTGATGTAGAACATGAACAAATTTTGAATGCTTATTTTTCATTAATACAAAGAGAATCTGGCTTTATTAGTGGTCTTGTCTGTGTACTTCATGATGTCACAGAACAACAAAAGATAGAACGTGAACGTGAAAGCTTTGTTTCTAATGTTTCTCATGAATTAAGAACGCCTTTGACGAGTATGAAGAGTTATATTGAGGCATTAAACGATGGTGCATGGAAAGATCCAGAAGTTGCACCAGGTTTCTTGAAAGTTACACAGAATGAAACAGAACGTATGATGCGTATGATTAATGACTTACTAAATTTGTCACGAATGGATTCAGGAACATCTAAGTTAGAACTTGAATTAGTTAACTTGAATGAACTGTATAGTTATGTTCTGGATAGATTCGATATGATGATTAATGCTGACGATGGGTCAGGCAAAAAGTATTCGATTAAACGTGATTTTACTAAACGTGATTTATGGGTTGAATTAGATACTGATAAAATTGTGCAAGTCATTGATAATATTATGAATAATGCCATTAAATATTCACCTGATGGTGGAGAAATAACTTGTCGTTTATTGGAGACACATAAGCACGTTATTTTGAGTATCTCTGATGAGGGCCTTGGTGTACCTAAAAAAGATTTAGCGCATATTTTTGATCGCTTTTTCCGTGTGGATAAAGCTAGATCGAGAGCTCAAGGTGGAACTGGATTAGGCCTAGCTATCTCAAAAGAGGTTGTCGAAATGCATAAAGGTAAAATTTGGTTAGATAGCTCGGAAGGCAAGGGTTCAACATTCTATATTTCATTGCCTTATGAATCATATGAGGAGGACCTGTGGGATGAAATTGAATAGATTTATTTTACCAACACTATTATTTTTATTAATTATGACAAGTATCGGTTTATCATGGGTCATTTGGACAAATCCGACATGGAATGGTAAAAGTGAATCGACGAAAGCTACAAATTCAACGCAGACAGAGTTAACAAAGAGTACTAAATTGAGCGAAGTATATGCACCAACGTCTGTTATTTATAATGATAATCAGCAACAAAATGTTTTATATAGTGAAAAAATTAATATCATTTCAAATATTCAAAAAAAGATACGTACTTGGAAAGAAACGTCTATATCAGAAGTTCCGATTAAAAATAAAAATGATTATTTAACGTTTTTAAATGCAAAAAATCAATTGGTTCTTAGTTACTCAGATGAAATTACGGTTGGGTTATTTAATCAAGTATTTAATCAGCAAAATCAAAATTATAAAACACGACTTATTAACCGTGTTCTTATTCCGCGTGATAATAAGAAAAGTATTTATCTGTTGAGTGACAAGGATAAAAAAATTTATGAGATTTCGTTAAATGATGCCTATAATAAAGGTAAAACAATTGATGATGTTGTACAAAATGAAACGTTATCGAAATTATCAGTTACATTTAAACTGCATAATAATGATATTTTTATGTATTATAATCAAGATTTTAATATAGCTCGTTTTAGGTATTTAGTGGATAAGCAAACGGCTAGTAAGTATGTTGCTAATCTATTAGGACAAAAAGATGGTTCATCGGTCAACGTTAAAGAAAGTAAAAAGACAATAACTTACTATGATGGTTCTGATCGACAATTAACGGTTCAAAATACGACAAATTTGGTTTCATATGAAGATGATGAAAATTCAGATGCGAAACAAAAAACGAGTCGTGGTAATGCTTTAACTGAAAGTTATACGAGTATTAAAAATACAGGTATCGGATTAGATAATATTCACTTCTACCAATTTAATGGTAAGTCTATGACAACAACATTCAGAAGTTATATTGAAGGATTTCCGATTTTTAATCAAACCAAACACGGTGTGATTGAAGTTGAGCGACTAGATAATGGTGGAAATAAAATTGATTTTTCATTATTGACGTTACAAATTGCTGTTCCATCTGGAAAAGCAGATGTTACGTTACCAAGTACAGAAGAAGTGTTAAGTAGCTTGGTTACGGCAGGGTATAAAGATGCGGATATTTCAGATATTCAATTAGGTTATCGTTGGGTATCAAGTTCTGATTCAGATTTGGTAGTCAACCTAGAACCCACTTGGTATATCCGATATCAAGATAAATGGAAAAGTTATACTGAATTACTACAAACAGATTAGGGAGGTGAATTAATTGGATTTTAGACGAATTCAAATTATTTTTATTATTGTTTTTCTTGGTTTAAATATCTTTTTATTCACCTCATTACGACAAAATCAACAAATTGAAATTTCGAGTCGATCATCACCTGGGACAACAAAAACCGGTACAACGCTTAAAGAGATGCGAGAAGATGACATTAAATACGGCAGTATCTCAAATAAAAAAGAGACTGGTGTATATATGTCTAATAAAGCATCTGATGTATTAAAGAATGATGCTAAACAGCTGCAATCCCAAGTTACAACATATAAAGACAATAAATTATCTAGTATTTTTGGGACACCAATTAATATCACAGATAGTGAAAGTCCAAATAAAACAATTGATAAGACAATTATGAGTGATAATACTTTAATTCTACATGGAGATAATTATCGCTATAACAGTAGTCTTTCAACAGAGACAAGTGTCGTGTATTCGCAGGTTGTTTACGATAAAATGGTTTACTCAAATGTTGGACTAATTAAATTTACAATTCAAAATAATAAAATTAGTGGCTATTCACAAACGTATATGGCAAATACAGAAAAATTACGTGAAAATGAGTCAATTATTAGTCAACAACAAGCAATACTGATATTGTATCAATATAATCAATTTGCAAGTAAAAGTAAGGTTAAATGGTCTAAGTTAGGATATGCTGAGTTGCTCAGTTTGGATAAAAAATATAGCGTCTATATTCCAGTTTGGATAGTAGCTGTTAAGAATCCAAGTAATGGTGTGACACAATACAAGCAAGTTAATTCATTTTCAGGAGCGATTATGAAGGATAGCACTGATATTTTAAATTAAATGAAGATTAAAAGGATAGAGGCGCAGGCAAGTAATGGATGAAGGAACAGACGATATGAAGATTAGTGTTCTTGCAAGCGGTAGTGCGGGAAATGTCACGTATATTGAAACGCCTAAGCACAAGGTCCTTGTAGATGCTGGTTTAAGTGGTAAAAAAATTGCGAGCCTAATGACAGATATTGGTCGAGATATTAACGATGTCGACACGTTATTTGTAACACATGAACATACGGATCATGCAAAGGCTGCTGGTATTTTAGCCCGTAAGTATGACATGAACGTTTATGCAAATGAATTAACATGGGAAGCCATGGCTCATACGATTGGTAAAATTCCCGTTGAGAAGAAGCAAATTTTTGAGATGGGGAAAGTAATTACATTCGACGACTTAGATGTTGAGAGTTTTGGTGTCTCTCATGATGCAGCGGCACCGCAATTCTACCAATTTCATCATAACAATAAGTCATTTGTTATTTTAACGGATACAGGTTATGTCTCAGAGAACGTTCAAGGGACAATTTCCGATGCAGATGCTTACTTGTTTGAGTGTAACCATGATATTGAAATGTTACGGATGGGCGGCTATCCATGGTCATTAAAACAGCGCATTTTAGGTGATAAAGGTCATTTATCAAATGAGGATGGTGCTGATGCACTTATGAATGTTATGGGTAATCGGACAAAACGAATTTTTTTAGGCCATCTTAGTAAGGATAATAATATGAAAGAATTAGCCCATCTAACGGTTGAATCAACGATGAAAGAACATGATTTAGCAGTTGGTGGTGATTTTAACATTTTCGATACAGATCCGGAAAATGCTACAAAGCTGGTTGTTTTATAAGAACAATTTTTTCAAAATTTATTCATAAATAGTTCACAATTAACCGTTATTCTTAAAAGAGTAAAAGATTACGTTTAAGGGGGCAGCGACAAATGTGTCGCGTATATAAAAATGTCAAATGAAAATAGAACAGGCTTAGGTAAAACAGTTGTTACAGCGCTTATTGCAGGATTAGTTGGTGGCGGAATTGCATTTGGTGGATATACATTTTACCAAAATAATGATAGTGATAATGGCGCAGTTACAACATCCTCAAATAAATCAGGTACAACTAAAGTAACAAATGTAAGTGTTAAATCAAGTAATGAATCATCAAAAGCATTTGCTAAAGTTAAAAATGCGGTTGTTTCAGTTATTTCATATACAAAGTCAAGTGGTTCAAGTAACAGCTTAACGGATATGTTTGGTGCAGCAGGCGATTCCTCTGCGACAACAGAAACAGCATCAAGTGAAGGTTCTGGTGTCATTTATAAAAAATCAGATGGTAGTGCTTATGTCGTAACTAATAATCATGTTATCTCTGGTGCAAGTAAAGTTGAAGTTTTATTGAGTAATGGTAAAAAATTAAGTGCCAAAATTGTTGGTAAAGATTCAATTACTGATTTAGCTGTTTTAAAAATATCAGCTAAAGATGTGACTCAAATCGCCACATTTGGTGATTCTGATAGTATCACTGTTGGTGAAACAGCATTGGCTATCGGTTCTCCACTTGGATCTGATTATGCGACATCATTAACGCAAGGAATCATATCAGCTAAGAAACGTACGATTGATGTTACCAATGATTCGGGTGTTAAAACGGGCCAAGCAACAGTTATTCAAACTGACGCTGCCATTAATCCTGGAAACTCAGGTGGGGCTTTAATTAATACTTCTGGCCAAGTTATCGGTATTAATTCGATGAAACTAGCAAGTACAGCAACAGGCTCTACTAGTTCTAGTTCATCATCAACTTCTGTCGAAGGAATGGGATTTGCTATTCCAAGTAATGAGGTTGTATCAATCATTAATCAATTAGTTGATAATGGAAAAGTTAAACGTCCTGCAATTGGTATTTCATTAATCGATTTAGATTACGTCTCAGCAAGTGATCAAAAGAGTGTCTTAAAATTACCAAAAAGTGTTTCTTCAGGGATTGTTGCTGTTAAAATAAATAGTGATTCACCTGCTAAAAATGCTGGTATAGGTAAATATGATGTTATCGTTAAGCTAGGTGATAAGAAAGTTACTGATATCTCAAGCTTACGAGAAGTTTTATATGAACATAAAATTGGTGATACAGTGGCTGTTGAATTCTATCATGATGGTAAGTTGAAACAGGCTAATATCAAATTAACCTTAGAAGCAACAGATGCAAATACAGGAACAAGCTCAACAAGTAAATCAGCATCATCAGCTCAATAAACAAATATGAAATAATCGTAAATAACTTAATTTACGATTATTTTTTTATTTTAAATAGATATTGTGTATAACTAAGTGGATAGATATTAAGGTGGGTGTGAGTAACAGAGGGAAAGGGCAGTATGAAGGGACTTTCTAAACAAAATAGTTATGCACAATTAATTGAATGGCCTGTGACTAACTTTTATTTATTTGATATTTTAAAATAAAAAAAGACTGTTATACCAATGTGTAAAGCGTATAATTAAGGAATGATAAATAACGCAAAATCTGTGCATAACTAATATGGTGTTGACAAATGGGCAACAAATAAATGTAGTGACGAACACATATTCCCCGCAATATGTTGTGGTCCAAATTGTGGATATGTGCGTAACTTTGTGTATAACTTGTGAAAAAGGTGGAAATTATGAACATTAAGATTATTGGTGTAGGTAAATTAAAAGAAAAATATCTCAAACAAGGAATTGAAGAGTATGCAAAACGGTTAAGTAAGTTTTGTAAATTTGAAATTATTGAAGTAAATGATGAAAAGGCACCGGAAAAATTAAGTTCAGCAGAAATGATTGATGTTAAAGGTAAAGAGGGCGAACGTATCCTTAGTAAGATTAAAGAAAAAGAGTATGTTTATGCTTTAGCCATTTTAGGTAAGGAACGTACGTCGGAAGATTTTGCTAAAGAGATTGCTGATCTTGGAACTTATGGGCATTCAGACATAACCTTCGTTATTGGGGGGTCATTAGGACTAAGCGAGGACGTTTTAAGACGCGCCGACACACAAATCTCGTTTGGTAAATTTACCTTACCGCATCAATTAATGCGGATGATTTTGACTGAACAAGTTTACCGTGGATTTATGATTAATGCAGGGAGCCCCTATCATAAATAAGGACCTTTCAATACTTTAAGTAACGTAATTTTAGGATATCAGTAGATTTTCATATTTTCCCTTGACCTAGAGCTTGCTTAAAGGTGGATGATAAAAATAAGTAATTTTAAATTTAGTCGTATAAGAGGGAGAATTTATGAATAAAAAGAATTTAATCATCGTGACTATTGCATTGCTGTTATCTAACGCAATGGCAGGTCTTGATGGAACGATTATTAATACTGCATTACCATCAATCGTCAGTGATTTGCATGGTATCCAATATATGGGATGGATTGTTGCAGTTTTCTTGTTGGGGATGGCAGTTGCCACACCTCTTTGGAGTAAATTAGGCGAACGAATTGGTAACCGTGGTGCATATCAGTTAGCAACTTTTTTATTTGCAATCGGTGCGGTTTTTCAAGCAACATCAAGTAATATTGTCTTTTTCTTAGTTGCTAGAGTAGTTATGGGTATTGGTGCAGGTGGGATGAATACAATTCCGTTTATTATTTATGCTGATATTTATAAAAATATTAAGAAACGCTCACAAGTTATTGGTTATGCAACAGCTAGTTACAGTATTGCATCAATTATTGGACCTTTAGTTGGTGGCTGGATCGTTGATACGTTTAGTTGGCATTGGGTCTTCTATATCAATGTACCAATAGCATTAATATCAATTATTTCAATCCAATTTTTCTTCAAAGAAGAAGTTAAAAAACGTCAAAAGGGGAATATCGATTACTTGGGTGCTGGAATGATGATTGTCAGCTTAGTGACCTTATTAACAGGTATTCAAATGATTGGTGTTGGGTCAATTAATTTAGTCGTTGGGTTAATTATTGCTGGAATTATCTTACTCGGTATTTTGTATAGAGTTGAGGATAGGGCCGTTGATCCGATTATTCCCAATCGATTATTTAAAAATAAGAAACTGATTGTTGATTTTATCATATTTGCCTTTTTATGGGGAGCATTTATCTCATTTAACATCTATATTCCAATGTGGGCACAAGGAATACTTGGAATGAGTGCATTGATTGGTGGGGCAACACAAATTCCTGGTGCAATGACTAATTTATTTGGTTCGTTGTCCGGTCCATCAATGATTCCTCGATTGGGGAAATACCGGATTATTACAATCGGAACCATTAGCTTTATTATTTCGTTTGCTGGGATGTTAGTTGTAGGTGTGACAGTCCCATTCTGGTATTTATTACTAATGGGTGCTTTTGAAGGGTTCGGTTTAGGAATGTGTTTTAATGTCCTACAACTGAGTGTTCAAGAGGATGCGGAGGGTCGAGATGTCCCAATCGCAACTTCATTTGCCTACTTATTACGTATTTTAAGCCAAACATTTATGTCATCAATTTATGGGGTTATCCTTAACAGTGCGTTGTTAAAAGGAGTTAATCAGTCTCATGGTAAAATTACGATGGAGATGTTAAACAAGCTAAGTGATTCGAAGCGTGTTTCAAGTCTTCCTGAAAAATTATTACCAGCAATGCGACAGATTATGTATGAAGGGTTGCATAATATTATGGTAATCGCGACAATATTATTGATTATCGTTTTACTATTTAATTTATGGATTCAGGCTCAATCTAGAAAACAACTAAGTTAAAAAATAGAATCTCTGAGAGAATGTACTATGTACTAAGTCGTATCGAGTTGACTGATGAAATTATATAAAATTTAATGGGGTATATTGATTTATCTGCTTGTAAAGTTATTAATAGATTCCCAGTGTAAATTCCTTGATTAATGTCAATTTATCAAATGCACTGTACTTAACTCTAGGCAAAAAAATCCCGCCATGATTGTCGAATGAAATTATATATTTCATCTGATAATCATGGCGGGATTTTTACAAAAAGGCAGATACCTTTTTAATCGTATTTTTTATAGATAATAGGTTAGGTCACTTGCTGGAGTCGGATAAGCTAAGATAAGTTTAGTAACATCTGTTTTTGATGTTTTGTTAGCAATTAATGGTGTTAGATAATTGATAAGTTCTTCCGCAATTGTGGTGTATGCGACAGCACCAACAAGTAAGTTGGATGATTTATCAAAGATAGTTGTCACAGATGCTTCAGATTCTTTAATTCGATTAAAGGAATACCAGTTAGTTGTCTCTTGTACTCTAATGTCATAATGTTCAGGTTCATTTTTAGCTTGTTCAATCGTAATGCCAACTTGAGATAGTTGTGGGCTGGCATAGACAGTCATTGGAATTGGTGGGTAAGCAATTGGACTATTCGATTTTTTAAGTAGTTGGTCTGCAACGTAATGACCTTCAAATGTTGAAACAGGTGTTAACTTAGGTTGTTTGCGTGAAACAATATCTCCAATGGCATAAATTCGATCATTTTTCGTTTTTAAGTGAGAATCCACAATAATACCATGTGAATCTGATTCAGCACCTGTAGCAGGTAGGTTTAATGTATTAACGTTAGGTTGACGGCCCATAGCTGAAATTGCCAAATCAACAGTTAAAGATAATCCCTTATCGTCTAACATCTGGAAGCCTAAAGGACCTTCTGTTATTTCTGTAATATTAGTGTCAAAGTGAAAATGGACACCATTAGTTTTCAAATTCTCAATGAGACGGGTTGTATATTCAATTGGAAATCCACGTAATATTTGACTATTATGTTGAATAATATGAACTTCTGAGCCAGCAATAGCAGCTATATTAGCAAGCTCAATTGAAACATAGCCAGCGCCAATAAAAGCTATTTTATCTGGTAATTCTTCAAGTGATAAAAAATCGGTACTTGTTTTTAGTAAATGACTGCCTGGAATATCAGGGACTACAGGTGACTGACCGGTCGCAATTACAAAATTATCGGCAGTGTAAGTTTCAGTATTAACGTTAATTTCTGACTTTGAAATAAACTTAGCAGATCCGTGAACAGTTTTAATATTTGCTGCAGATAAACCTGCTAGGGTATTGGCTGGAACTTTATCCGTATAAGCTGATTTAAAAGCCATTAATTTAGGCCAATCAATGATAGAACTGCCAGTTAGTCCGAAGCCTTGCATTGCTTCTTGGCGTTGTTTAGTTTCAACAGCAGAATAAAGCATTTTTTTTGGGTCACAACCTCGATTAGGACAAGTACCACCCCAAAGATCATTTTCAATAATGAGAACAGATTGCTTTTTACTTAAATCAAAAGCAGTAGAAAGACCACCAGGTCCAGCACCAATAATAATTGTATCGTAGTGTGATTGTTTCATAATTAATATCCCCCATAATAAATATTTAATAATTATACTGATACTAGCATAAAATTGAAAATTAATTAAAAATAATCGCTTAAAAATGTTTCATGTGAAACATTTTTAAAAAGAAAGCATAGCTTTTAAATTTTTAAAATAGTGACAGACAAAGTAATCCAGTATTAGAATATTTTATTTGATTATTAAAATCACAGAGGTTATAGTTTAAAAAGGGCGTTAAGTCAATGTATGTAAAGGATTTTAGCTATTTATTTAACTACAATTATTTGGGGGTCATTATATGACAGCAACAGTACTAAACGATATTACGAAGGTACTCATTTACACGATTGTATCGTATCCAATCGTTGGAGGCCTAGCCTTTATTGTATCGAGCCTTTATTATAGAATATTTATGGAGAAGAAGGAGCTCCCTAAATATTTAGAGAAGGGAGAACCATTCATTTCTATTTTTGTACCTGCTCATAATGAGGAACAATCAATAGAAGCAACAATTCGACATCTAGAGACTAAGTTAAATTATCCTCTAGATAAATATGAAGTTATTGTAATTAATGATGGTTCCACAGATAAAACCGGTGAGATTTTGGAGACGCTACAAGAGGAGTTCAAATCACGTTTAAGAACGATCACAATTATTAATAATCGTGGAAAAGCAGCTGGATTCAATATTGCATTGGCATTTGCTAAAGGCGAATTTATTTTATCCAATGATGCGGATTCAAAACCAGAAGTTGATGCCTTATGGAAATATATGTCATATTTTGAAAGAAAAGGTGGCAAGAATTTAGGCGCTGTCACTGGGAATATGTTACCAATTAATAAAACAACAATTGTAGCAGAAGCACAACAGAATGAATTAAATTCAATCATTGGCTTAATTAAGAGATCGCAATTATCTTATGGCGGTTTATTTGCTTTCTCAGGTGCAAATACAATGTATCGAAAAGCAGCCGTTTTAGATGTTGGTGGTTGGGAAGCTGAACAGCCAACAGAAGATATCGCAATTGCCTGGGACATGCAGGCATTAGGTTGGGTGGCTTATTTTGCGCCGCATATTCGCTTCTTTATGGATGTACCTGAAAAGCTAGGTGAACTAATTAAACAAAGACATAGATGGTCATCTGGTGGCGTTTATGTACTTCTAACGAAGACGTTACGCGTTCTACGTCATCCGATTAAACAATTTTCAAGTGTACCTATTATTATTGATTATGGATTAAGTGTTATTTGGTCAGTCTTTTATTGGTTAAGTATGATTGCATTTTTAGCAATTCAAATTATCTGTATTGTAAATGGTGATTGGTTACAGTTGAGCAATAACTTAGCGCTCGCCTGCATATTTATTTCAATAGAGGTCATTATTGGTTTGATTCAGTTAATCATGGCGTCATTTTTCAATGATAGTGGTAAATCTTTAAAATACGTTATTTTTGCGCCGTGGTATATCCTCATTTACTGGATGGTAAATACGTATACAATGGTAGCTGAGTTAATTCCGACAGTGCGTAAAATTATTACGGGTGAAGATGGTGGCGTATGGCATTCACCTGAACGTTCGGATAGTATTACAACAGATTTAGGAGGCGACGATGATGACAAAAAATAAGCCTGACTATATTGTGAACGAAGTAGATGAAGACGCATTGACGATTGATTGGTTTTTTGGTCAAAAAAATGTAAGTCTCAAACTAAGACAATTAGTATTAATAACAATTGGCTGGATTGCGTGCTTAGTACCAATCAGTATCACGGTTATCTTGATTTTATTTAAAGATAAGGCAATCCCAATTGATCAAACACTATTTACTGAGCTTTTTGATACGATTATAAATACATTCCTACAATACTATTTGTTTTTTATTGCGTTCTTTTTAATTTTGCATATTTATAATTTAATTCTTTCGAATAATCGTCTAAAAAATGATATAGAAAGTTATGATTCAAAATTATTAAAGAAACACACTGACTTAGCTGAAGAAATGTACTATTTAAAATATGGGCCACGAGATCATAGAGAGGGTCAAAATAAAATTATCATACAAGATTATGCCGATATTGGGACATTTGAATTAAGGCAACAATTTGATTACTTTGGAGATGAGGATGAAGATGATTTCTAAAGAGGATAAAAGATTATTAGATGAGATGGTTGTACGAGAAAGAAATATGAAGAAAAGACGTGACATTTCGGGCTTGATGTTACATAAATTAAGATTATTTAAGCGAAGATTAGTTACGTTTTTAACGGTTTTATCAACCGGAATCCTATTAGGACTTTATATGACATTTGAGCCATTCAAAATGTTGTCAGTTGTCAGTATTATAGAAGTTAATGTACTGGTAGCGGCAATTCTATTTCTATTTACGTCATACTTTTGGCAAATAATGCTCAAACACTGGCCATTAAAACATTTAATTAGTTGGTATAAAACTAAACTAAGAGTAACGTACGCGGGCCCACTGCTTGCTTCAAAAAGATGGTTACAGTTTTATTATAAAGATCGGGATATTTCACCGTATATCCCACAAATATTGTATTACCTACAAAATGAGTCTAAGTTAAAAACAGTTGATGAGGTATTAGCATTTATTGATGAAGGGGCACCTTCAGAAGTGGAAGAACATAATGTGTTAGATAAATTTAGACGATTTATTGGTGAAACAAATCAAATGGTCCTGAGTACTGCTACTGCAGATGGGATGCCATCGAGTCGTCAGATGCGATTTATTGTTTCACCTGATAAATCAAATGTTTGGTATTTTGGTTCAGCTCCGGAAACGCCTAAAATTGCTGAATTGGATTTAGGTAAAGCAGCTATTAATACAATTCCAACGAGTACAGGGATGACTATTGCTAGTAATAGGTTAAGTGTTAAGAGGTCAAAATATAAATTAGAAGATCTAGCAGAGTTGTATCGGGCACAGGTGCCAGGATTTATGGATGGATTACTGGAAGAAGATATAGAAAATGAGATTATTTATGAAATAGTGATCAAAAGTGCTCGATTAGATACTTGGACACAGCACGATCAAGTGAAATTTTAAAGGTATTATTAGCAATATTCATTGCTGATAATACCTTTTTTTAATAAATCAATTAAAAAAATAAACTTTTTACTTGATTTTCAACGTATTTATCTCTATATTTTGACACATAAATTACAGACGAATTATTAATAGATTAACTGTCACTAAGGGAATAAGAAGGTAATGGTGTATTTGATTTATTTTACATTTATTACGGAATATGATATTTATTACATTATTTCAAGATAATGATATTTGACTGAAATGCTTATGTAAAAACTAACTGATAGTATGAACCTCGTAAGATAAATAAGAAAAAAATAAATAAAAACGTTTAACTTAAAAGGAGAACTAAATATAATGAAATTAAATAAAAAGATGACAAAATTTTCAGTAGCAATGGTAGCAACAGTAGCAGCAGGTCTTGGACTTGCAGTTAAAGCAGCAGATGCTGATGTATATACTGTAAAATCAGGTGATACACTAAATAACATCTCAGCAACTTACGCTAACAAAACATCTAATGATGTCAGTGTTAACGCAATTGTTAAAGAAAATAAAATTAGTAACGCTAATTTAATTTATGTTGGTGAACAATTAACAATCAATACTGATACAGCTGCTAAAACAGCAAATACAGCATCAACAACAAATACAACAACTACTAAGGCAGCAACACCAGCTGCAACTCCTGCTAAAGCAGCAACAACAGTTGCACCAAAGAGTACAGTGTCAACAGCAACTGCAAGCACTACTGATTCATCAAGTGCTAAAGCATGGATTGCTAACAAAGAATCTGGTGGTTCATACTCAGCAAGAAATGGCCAATATATTGGTAAATACCAATTAAGTTCATCATATTTAAATGGTGATTACTCAGCTGCAAACCAAGAAAAAGTAGCTAACAATTACGTAACAAGTCGTTATGGTTCATGGAGTGCTGCAAAATCATTCTGGTTATCAAACGGTTGGTACTAAAATTTAAATTATAAAAATAAGAAGCTTTGGATAGGGATATAATTCCTTATTCAAAGCTTTTTTGTTACTTTAAATCTTATGTTAAAATGATAATGTCCAGTAACTAAATTACATGAATGAAAGTTGAGAATTGAATTGAAAAATTACGAATTTTTACTATTTGATATTGATGATACGTTACTTGATTTTGGGTTAACTGAAAAAGCTGCACTAGAAAAGCTTTTTTTAACGCAAAAAATAACATTAGATGATAAAATAAAACAAAATTATTTGAAATTTAATCAGCAGTTATGGCGCCAATATGAGCGTGGTAATTTAAAGCGGGATCAATTATTAGAAAATCGGTTTGCGATATTTTTCAAAAAACAGTTTAATAGAGTAGTTGATGGTAAAGAGTTGGCTAAACAGTATCAAGATAATCTGTCTGCCGGACATGAAAAAATGATGGGCGCAGATGAATTATTGGCATCAATAGATACAGCTAACTATCAATTGTCGATTATTACCAATGGCGTTGCAAACATGCAGTATAAACGATTAGCAGAATCAAAGTTAGATAAGTACTTTCCGCAAATATTTGTTTCGGAAATGACGGGTTATCAAAAACCAACGGTTGGCTTTTTTAACTATGCTTTTGACCATATTGCTGGATTTAATCCCGATAAGGCACTTATTATTGGTGATTCTTTAACATCAGATATTCAAGGTGGGAACAATGTTCACGTTGATACTGTCTGGTACAATCCGAAAAACATTAAAAATAAGACATCAATAAAAGCGACCTACGAAATTGATGATCTGTTAGCCATAAATAATATAATATAAGAATAATTATAAATCTTGGATTAGAGGAATGGTGAATAATGAAAGATGCTAAAATGATGAAAAATGTTAAAAAGATTATTACGTATGCTATTTTTGTGATTGCTACCTATTTTTTATTTTCACAAGTTTTATCAGTGTCAGAAATAGCAACGGATCGTTCCTTTATGGAGATTGCAAAAGCAGAACCAGTCGTATTTATTATTATCTTTTTTATAATTTATAGTTTATTTATGATAATTAGTATTGCTTTTTTCTATTTTTCTCATATTTTATTAAAAATTAAGGGAAAATATGATATTAGTTTACTTATTTTAAATTTTTTCACAGTTTTTTTAACAATATCAACGCTTGTTATTAAATCAGTTGGAGGGGCATTACCAACAGTAGTTATCAAAACTAGTTTATTTTTTATTTTAATATCGATGTCCTTATCAACGACTGCAAAATTATTAGCCTTACGAGAAGAACGACTAAAAAAAAGAAAAAAATAGGTTAAATATAGCAGTATTTTAAAGGAGGTACATATGAAAATTAAAGAGCGGTTGGATACGTTAAGTGATGCGATTA
The DNA here is from genome assembly GCF_056781955.1 of Dellaglioa sp. CoH-57-MRSF-20. Next base: position 41,498 of record NZ_JBXAXV010000001.1, on the reverse strand, counting down.
TAGCCATTATTATAACCATTATGGTATTAGAGATGCCAATTGAGATAAAAAATGGGGAGATTAACTTTGTTGGTTTGTTTCAAGCCATTGGAATCTTTATTGTTAGTTTCTGTTTTGTTGCTAATATCTGGTATCAACATGCGGTCGCATTTTCGGAAGTAAATGAAGTACCAAATAAAATAATTGTGATGGATTTAATCTTAATGATGCTTTTATCGTTAATGCCAACCTTCACACGACTAATGACAAGTGATACTGTCAGAGAAACGGTTACAATGTATGGTGTTTTATATTTGTTAATTATTTATCTATTCAGGGAAATTGTAAAAGAAATTATTCATCAAAAATATACAGAAAAATCTGATATGAAAAAAGTATATGTAACCATTTATGGCAGACATAACACAGAAACCGGATTATTAATATTAGCTTTAATTCTTATAGGCTGGTTTTTCCCTAAAATAACGTTAGTCTTTTTTATTATCATACCAATTCGTTCATTTATTACTAATAGTGCAGATAACAGTGAATTTACTAATATTAGTCAAATGGAACCTAAAGGTACTGAGGCATTCTTAGAGATGACACCTGAAGATAGAGAAAAATTAAAACCAATTATTACGACACTTAGAAAAGAAATAAAACAACAAGATCCTGATGCGTGGGAGAATTTTACAGAGGATGCTGAAGAGGCACTCGACGTTAGTGAAGGAACGATACTTAGATGGTTTCGTCAATATCGTCAAGCATTTGAGGATTCACAAAATACGCGAAGAAAAAATATAAAGTATGGTAGAGACCAATTAAGTAGAGAAGATGATTAATAGTAAACTGTCCGTCCAATTTTGGAAAGGGCAGTTTTTAATTACAAAAAACCCCTATACTAGACTGATATTTCAGTATCTAATATAGGGGGATTGTTATTATTATTGTGCCATAAAATCTTTTAACCAATTTTTACCTTCAACGAAACGCGTAACAAGCATTGCAGTAGCAGTATTTCCTGTTGAATTTAATAAAGTTGCGGGAATATCAATGATGGTTGTAATAATTAGAATTAATGGAAGAGCAGCCATTGGGAAACCGAAGATTGAACAAATTAAGGTTTCGGCAACCATACCACCACCTGGAATAGCGCCCATCACGACACCAACCAAGAATGAAACACAGATAATCATAATCATATTATTTAAACTCGTGATATCTTTACCAAAAACGGCAAATAAAAATGTTGTTTTTAAGATGCCACCAATAACAGAGCCATCCTTGTGCGTATTTGCACCTAATGGGATGATCGTATTTGCGATATCTTCGCTCACGCCCATTTTTTTAGAATACTCTAGGTTAACAGGGATACATGCAGCTGAAGAACTTGTTGCAATTGCTGTAACAGCAGGAGCTGAGACATTTTTCCAAAAAATCATAAAACCGGCTTTGCCACCTGCGATAAATGCATAGAAACTCATCATCACAAAGAAGTAGAAAGCTGTAATACCTAAGTAAAGAATGAAACTGCGCAAATATCCGGCAGCAATCTGAGGTCCTAAATTACCGATAATATTGGCAAAGAAACAACCTAAACCAATTGGCGCGTAGATCATCACATATTTAACCATCCGCATAACTACTACGTTTCCAGCTGATAAAAATTTTGTAAATACACTAGATTCTTTACCGGTTGCTGAAGCAGCTGTACCCATTAAAATCGAAAAGATAATTAGTTGTAACATATTATCTTTTGATAATAAATGATAAAAGTCATTAACGGTGAATGTATTAACTAATGTTTCTAAACCAGATGATTTTGTTGATGTATCTTTAACAGTACCCATCAAACCTTTAATCGTATCAACGTTGACGCCGTGAATAGGGTTAAAGAGACGAACACCGATATACCCAATAACACCAGCAATGAAAGCCGTTGTTAGGAAGACAATTAATGTTGTAATCATGATTTTACCAAGTCGTTTCATTTCAGACATTTCTGCGATGGCAGATGAAATACTGAAAAAAACAAGTGGAACTAAAATCATGTACATTAGATTTAGAAAAAGATCTCCTAAAGGTTTAAGGACAGCAGCTTGTTCTTTAAAGATTAAGCCGACAATCCCACCTATGATTAGACCCGAGAGTAATAATAAAGATGTTTTGTAGCGATTAAAAAAAGTAGTCATAAAAAATCCCCTTAAATAATTAGTCTAAAGTCATAAACACTAGTATATCAATTGTTTTGTTTAAAAGCTAAGTTAAAAAAAGGAAACGAATAATATGCAAAAACAAATGAGTTTAATCAATATTAAAAAATGAGATAGTATTAGTTAATAATGAGTATTTAACCGATTATACTAATTTGAAAGATAGCTTATTGACGGGTTAAATACATTAGTTTACAATTGTAATCATAAGACCAATGAAAGAAGGGCAATACTAATGAATAATAAAAAAATAATTGAAATTAGCGACGCTGAGTGGGAAGTTATGCGTGTTATCTGGACATTAGGTCAGAGTACTAGTAATGAAATATTTAAGAATTTAAAAGAAAAAAAGAATTGGCAAATGCCAACAATAAAAACATTATTGGGTCGATTAGTAAAAAAGGGTGCATTATCTGCTGATAAAGAGGGCCGAGCATTCATATACAAACCCCTAATAGAAGAACAAACGACGATGGATCATGTTAGTCAGTTATTATTTGAACATATGTGCCAAATGAAAATTGGCTCAACAATTGCCGATTTATTAAGTGAAGTTGAGTTAAGCCAATCAGATATTGTGAAACTACAAAGTGTGATTGATGAAAAAAGTAAAAATGCACCAGAAATGGTTGAATGTAACTGCTTAGCTGAAAAAATGATGTAAATGTTTCATGTGAAACATTATAAAATTTAATCTGATCCTTTATCTTAATTGTCTAATGAGATTAAAAAAGATGAGAATAGGAGTGTTTGATTTTGAATATTAAAAAAGTAAGTGAGAAGTTTGATTTACCGACTGCGACGTTACGATATTATGAGGAAGTAGGACTTATTCCCACTGTATCACGGAATACAAGCGGGTATCGGGACTATGATGAAATCGATTTAGAATGGGTTAATTTTGCAAAACATATGCGTCAAACGGGGATTTCAATCAACATTTTAAAAGAATATGCTGACCTAACGCAACAAGGTGAGGCCACTGAAGAGCAACGTAAACAGATTTTGATTAAACAGCAACGATTATTAGGTGAACAAATCGCGGCGATGCAAGATACTTATAATTTTTTAGATAATAAAATTGAAACGTACGAAAATCATGTAAAACAGATGTTAAAAATGACCGATAAATAAAAAGCTTGCCTTCAAGTCGACTTGAAGGTTTATTATAAACCTATATTAGATATAGGAGGAACATTTTATAATGATTAAGCAAATTAACTTACGAAAAAAATTCAATTTAAATGAACAAATAACCCTACAAAATAAACTTGTGATGGCACCTATGACAACATGGGCAAGTAACGATGATCAAACAGTTTCTGAAGCAGAAATTAGTTATTACGAACAACGTGCAAAACAGGTCGGAATGGTTATCACAGGTTCGAGCCATGTACAAGAAAATGGTGTTGGATTTGATCATGAAATTGGTGTTTATGAAGATCGATTTATACCAGGTTTGACGAAGTTAGCCACAGCTATTAAGGCCGGTGGGGCAAAGGCCATCTTACAATTAAATCATGCTGGAAATAAGGCATTACCAGAATTAATTACAAATCATGACGTTGTTAGTGCGAGTCCAGTACCAGCACCAAAAACACCATTTGCTCCAGCACAGACACCTCGAGAATTGGCAGAAGAAGAGCTAATACAAGTTATAAAGGCTTTCGGAACAGCAACTAAACGTGCAATTCAAGCAGGTTTTGATGGTATTGAAATTCACGGTGCCCATGGATTTCTAATTCAAAATTTTCTTTCACCACACTATAATCATCGGACTGATCAGTGGGGCGGATCATTAGAAAATAGATTACGATTTGCTATGGCAGTAGTTGATGAAGTTCAACGAGTGGCTGATGAAAATACGACTAAAGAATTTATTATCGGTTACCGAATTACACTTGAAGAACGTGAAACAGATGGTCTTAAATTAGAAGATACAGAAGCTTTGATAACGAATTTAGTTGCTAAACAGGTGAGTTATTTGCACCTTTCGTTGGGTGATGCGTTAACTGATGGTCCAAAGGGTGGTGAACCCTATATTCAAAGAGTTTCTCAACTAGTTAATCAACGGGTACCAATCGTGGCAGCCGGCTCATTAAATACTTTTGATAGAGCAACGACAGCATTAAAATCGGGATTAGATTTAGTTGCTGTTGGGTCAGCATTAGTTGCAAATCCTAATTTGCTAAATCAAGAAAAATGGCAATTAACGTTATCGATGAGTGATCCTAGTATCCCTAAGTTAATGTTAAAAAAAATCCAAGCGCTGGGTAGCACATTTGGATTTACCTTAGTAGATTAGATAATTTATTAAAAACTGTAATATCTGTTGTTGATGATAGGAAAACCTATTACTGGCAACAGATTTTTTATGTTATAAAATTAAAAGTTCAGATTTGTCATTTTAATATATTTAAACAGACACTGGCTTAATTTTTAATTTCTGTTATTATTTAGGACGTTAAGACAAATAATATAGATTGGAGAATGATAACTTATGGAAATTGCAGGATTTGGCGTTGAAGAGTGGTTAAATGTCTATGAATCTAAAGCTACGTATGATATTGCACAAAGAACGGTTTCATCGATGACAATGAACGAATTATTAAATATTGGTCAAGAAAATGGTCAGGATTTTTATCGTGATTTAGATGCACAAAAGATGAATTATGGTTGGATTGAGGGGTCCCCAGCTTTTAAAGCAGAGGTTAGCAAACTTTATAAAGCGGTTTCGCCGGAACAAGTTTTACAAACTAATGGTGCAACAGGAGCAAATCAACTGGCACTATACGCGTTGATTGAACCTGGTGATCATGTGATTTCTATGTATCCTAGTTATCAGCAACTCTATGATATTCCTAAATCATTAGGAGCTGAAGTCGATTTTTGGAATATTTCTGAAAAAAATCAATGGATGCCTGATTTGGATGAATTACGAGCAATTATTCGACCAGATACTAAAATGATTTGTTTAAATAATGCGAATAACCCAACGGGAACAGTAATTGAAACTAAACTAATGACTGAAATCGTTAAAATTGCAAAAGAAGTCGGCGCATATGTATTAGTTGATGAGGTCTATTTACCTTTAGATGATACAACGGACGTAAGTTCAATTGTTGATTTATATGACAAAGGTATTGCGACGAATAGTTTATCAAAAACCTATTCAACTCCCGGTATTAGAATCGGTTGGACGGTTGCTAGTCCAGCTGTTACAGATATTTTTAGAAAATACCGTGATTATACGATGATTTGTGCAGGTGTATTTAATGACCAAATGGCTGTTCATATTTTAAAAAATAAAGAATTAGTATTGGATAGAAATCGACAAATTGTGAAACGAAATTTAAAAATTTTAAGTGATTGGGTGGAAAATGAGCCAGCAGTTAGCTTAGTAGTGCCAAAATCTGTCTCGACTTCATTTATAAAATTTGAAACAATTGAAGATGATGAACAATTTTGTCAAAAATTATTAAAAGATTATGGGGTTTTATTAGTACCTGGAAGCCGATTTGGTGTGCCAGGACATGCAAGATTAGGTTACTGTGCTAAAGAATCCGTTTTAGTAGAAGGATTAAAACGCTTGTCACAAGCATTACATGAATAAGTTTAGTGCATCAAAGAGAGATAAAAAGTAGATTTACAAGTTACTTTTTATCTCTCTTTTTGTGGAAAGTAAAATTAGATGATAAATCAAAAAGTGTGAGCTGGTTCACACTTTTAATGTAACCGATTTCACACCAGAAACTGTAGACTGTTGATATACTCCAAGCGAAACGACCGGCAGAGGAGGGTGTCATGATAAAAATACAGTAAAAGGATAACGCCGCTATCTATTTGGTATAAAACAATTAAAGGAGGAAATTATAATGGATTCAACGACAACAATGGAAAAGGTACCTAAAAAGAAATTTAAGTTAAAAATGCCCGGCGCTTTTGTTATTTTATTTATATTAACGATTGTTGCAGTTATGGCAACATGGATTATTCCAGCGGGCTCTTACTCTAAATTATCTTATGATCAGGCAAGTACGGAATTAAAAATTACCGATGCGCATGGGAATGTAAAAAAAGTTCCTGCGACACAAAATCAATTGGATAAACTTCATGTCAAAATTGATATTAAACAATTTACATCAGGTGGTATTACGGCAGCAGTATCAATACCTAATACATATCAGCGATTGAAGCAAAATCCGGCAGGACCAGCTGATATCACAAATAGTATGGTTAACGGGACAATTGAAGCCGTAGATATTATGGTCTTTATTTTAGTCCTGGGTGGTTTAATTGGTGTTGTTAAAGTCAGCGGCGCGTTTGAATCAGGTTTAATTGCGCTAACTAAGAAAACCAAAGGTCATGAATTTTTATCAATTTTCTTTGTTTCAATTTTAATGGTTTTAGGCGGAACTCTTTGCGGGATTGAAGAAGAGGCAGTGGCCTTCTATCCAATATTGGTACCAGTATTTATCGCGATGGGCTATGATTCGATAGTCTGCGTGGGGGCAATTTTCTTATCCAGTTCTATTGGGACCACATTCTCTACGATTAATCCGTTCTCAGTTGTTATTGCGTCAAATGCAGCCGGAATTGATTTTACGCAAGGTATGATTTGGCGGATTGTTGGTTTGATTGTCGGGTCTATTTTCTTAATTATTTATTTAGGACGTTATAGTAAAAAGGTTAAGGATGATCCAACAGCTTCAATTACTTATGAAGATAGTAAAGACTTTAATCGATTATGGTCAGTATCTTCAGGTGAAGGTGGTAATAAATCAGTTTTCACTATTCGTAAGAAAATTATTCTATTATTATTTGTTGTGACATTCCCAATCATGGTTTGGGGCGTTATGGCAAAAGGTTGGTGGTTCCCAACGATGGCATCTTCATTCTTGGTATTTGCTATCGCCATTATGTTCTTAACAGGTACAGGTCGAGATGGTCTAGGTGAAAAGGGTGTCATTGATGCTTTTGTCAGTGGTGCATCTAGTTTAGTTGGGGTGTCATTTATTATTGGACTTGCCAGAGGGATAAATATCGTGTTAAATCAAGGATTGATTTCAGATACCATTCTTCAATATGCGTCATCTTTAGTTGTTGGCGTAAGTGGACCAATTTTCATAATTATCATGATGGTTATTTTCTTCTTCCTTGGATTTATCGTACCTTCTTCATCCGGATTAGCCGTTTTAGCAATGCCAATATTTGCGCCATTAGCTGATTCTGCAGATATTCCAAGATTTATTGTCGTTTCTGCTTATCAATTTGGACAGTATGCAATGCTTTTCTTAGCACCAACAGGGTTAGTTATGGCAACACTTCAAATGTTAAATATCAGATATTCGCACTGGGTAAAATTCGTTTGGCCCGTCGTTGTCTTTGTTCTATTATTTGGTGGTGCACTCTTAGTATTACAAGTCTTAATTTATTAAAGTAAGAATTATCATAAAAATAATGTACTTTTAATGTTTCTCATTTAATAATTTTAAAAACACGGTAGTGGAAGCGTTTTATAAATGTAATATACGATATTGAACCGTAAGAATCCTCATAATGAGAAATAGTTCACATTATAGGTGTAAGCGTTTACTAATATAGGCTAATTATTCCTGTTATGCTATGCATGTAATAAATATATGGGAGGTAATCATTATGACAAGTCCAGTACACGTAACATCAGAAATCGGAACTCTTAAAACAGTTTTGTTAAAGAGACCCGGTAAAGAAGTTGAAAACTTAACACCAGATATCATGGGTCGTCTTTTATTTGACGATATTCCATACTTACCTGAAATTCAAAGAGAACATGATTTTTTCGCAAAAACATTGCAAGACAATGGCGTTGAAACAATTTATCTTGAAACATTGGCTGCAGAAGCTTTAGATGCAGGAAATGTAAAAGAAGAATTCTTGGAAAAAATGTTAGATGAATCAGGTTTAGTTTCTAGCACACTCCATGCTGCATTGAAAGAATATTTACTTTCAATGGAAACACAAGATATGGTTGATAAAATTATGGCTGGCGTTAGAACAAATGAAATCGATTACAAGTCAAATGCTTTAGTTGATTTAAGTTCTTCTGAAGACTATCCATTCTTTATGGATCCAATGCCTAACCTTTACTTTACACGTGACCCAGCAGCATCAATGGGTGATGGTTTAACAATTAACCGTATGACATTCGCTGCACGTCGTCGCGAATCATTATTTATGGAATACATTATGGAATACCATCCACGTTTTGCTAATAAAGGCGTAAACGTATGGCGTAGTCGTAACCATCTCGACCGTATGGAAGGTGGAGACGAATTAATTTTAAACGACCACGTTCTTGCAATTGGTATTTCGCAACGTACTTCAGCTCGTTCAATCGAAGAATTAGCACAAGTATTATTTGCAAAACACAGTGGCTTTGATAAGATTCTAGCAATTAAAATCCCTAATAACCGTGCAATGATGCATTTGGATACAGTGTTCACAATGATTGATTACGATAAATTTACAATTCATCCAGGAATCCAAGATAATGGCGGAAACGTTGATACATTTATCTTAGAACCAGGTAAAGATAACCACATTAACATTTCACATCGTACAGACTTACAAAATGTCTTACGTGAAGTCTTAAAAGTACCAGAACTTATCTTAATTCCAGTTGGTAACGGCGATGCAGTAGTTGCACCTCGTGAACAATGGAATGATGGTTCAAATACATTGGCAATCGCTCCTAATACAGTTGTAACTTATAATCGTAACTACGTTTCAAATGAAGTCCTAAGAAGTTATGGAATTAAAGTTATTGAAGTTATTTCAGCCGAATTATCACGAGGTCGTGGTGGTCCACGTTGTATGAGTATGCCTATCGTTCGTGAAGACTTAAAAAAATAAAATTTAAAAAAGGTGGAAATTAATATGTCAAACACAGTCTTTCAAGGTCGCAGTCTTTTAGCAGAAAAAGATTTTACTCCAGAAGAATTAGAATATTTAATCGATTTCTCAATTCATTTAAAAGATTTGAAAAAACGTGGAATCCCTCATAAATATCTTCAAGGTAAGAATATTGCCTTACTTTTTGAAAAAAATTCAACAAGAACACGTGCTGCTTTCACAACAGCATCAGTTGATTTAGGTGCTCATCCTGAATTTCTTGGAAAAAATGATATTCAATTAGGTAAAAAAGAATCAGTTGAAGATACAGCTAAAGTATTAGGTAGTATGTTCGACGGTATTGAATTCCGTGGATTCAGCCAAGATGTTGTTGAAGGATTAGCTAAATTCTCAGGCGTTCCTGTATGGAATGGTTTAACTGATGAATGGCATCCAACACAAATGATTGCTGATTTTATGACTGTTAAAGAAAACTTTGGCAAATTAAAAGGCATCACATTAACATACGTTGGGGATGGCCGTAACAATATGGCTAACAGCCTTTTGGTAACTGGATCAATGTTAGGTGTAAATATTCATATCGTTGCACCTGACTCATTACAACCAACTGAAGAAGTTCAAAAATTTGCTGCTGAATTTGCTAAAAAATCAGGAAGCAAGAACATGATTACTTCAGACGTTGATAAAGGGGTTAAAGGTTCAGATATTCTTTACACAGATGTTTGGGTATCAATGGGTGAAGAAGATAAATTCGAAGAACGTATTAACACATTGAAACCATACCAATTAAACATGGACATGGTTAAAAAGACTGGTAATGAAAATATGATCATCATGCATTGTTTACCAGCATTCCATGGCATTGAAACTGAATATGGTAAAGAAATGTTCGAAAAATATGGTGTTAAAGAAATGGAAATTACTGACGAAGCATTCCGTAGTAAATATGCGCGTCAATTTGAAGAAGCAGAAAACAGAATGCATTCAATCAAAGCAATTATGGCTGCAACTGCAGGAAACTTATTCATTCCACGCGTTTAATAACATTATGATAGTTTGTTTTTAACGGTGAAAGTAACTTAACAGGGAAGTGTCTCTGCAAAAAAATAGGCTGTCATTAGGGGGACTAATCTGGAGCAAGACTTTAGATTAGGTCCCTTTTTATTTTTAATAAAGAAAGTAGGCAGTTAAATTATGGACGAAAAACATACAGTTAAAAAAATTAGTTTAATGGCGCTAGTCGCGTTAGTTATTAGTTCTTCTATTGGTGGTGGGGTCTTCGGACTAACCTCTGATTTAGCCAATGCATCTTCACCCGGTCCTGCTCTAATTGGTTGGGTAATTGTCGGAATTGGTATTTTGATGTTATCTCTTTCATTGAATAACTTATTAAATAAAGAACCAGATTTAGAAGGTATTTTTACTTATGCAGAAAAAGGATTTGGACCATTCGCTGGATTCATCAGTGGTTGGGGTTACTGGTTATCTGCTTGGTTAGGAAACGTTGCATTCGCTACAATCTTGATGAGTGCGGTTGGTTACTTTTTCCCTATCTTTAAATCAGGACAAAATCTACCTTCAATTTTAATTGCAAGTATCCTTTGCTGGGGATTAACATACTTTGTTAATCGCGGTATTGAAGGTGCAGCAGCAATCAATGCGATTGTTACGGTCTGCAAATTAATTCCAATTTTTGTATTTATTGTTGTTGCTATATTCTTATTCAAGATCGATATTTTTACAGCTAACTTCTGGGGCACAATGAGTCATAACTTCGTTGTTGGCGATGTCGCTTCACAAATTAAAAAATGTATGATGGTTATGATGTGGGTCTTTGTAGGTATCGAAGGGGCATCAATGTTGTCTTCTCGTGCAGAAAAGAAATCTGATGCAGGTAAGGCTACAATCATTGGCTTAATTAGTTTATTAGTCGTTTACGTTTTAGCTTCAATGTTACCATACGGTATTTTGACACAAGCACAATTAGCTTCAATTCATCAACCAGCAATGTTATATATTGCTGTTGAAATGGTTGGACCAGTTGGTGGTTACGTTATCGGTATTGGCTTAATTGTTTCAATTTTGGGTGCATGGTTATCATGGACAATGCTTCCAGCAGAAACAATGTTATTAATGGCCAAAAGTAAATTATTACCCGGTTACTTTGGTAAAGTTAATGATAAAAAAGCACCAACTTTTGCTTTAATCGTAACAGGCGGATTAGTACAATTATTCCTTTTCACGCTTTTATTCACAGATAAGGCTTATAATTTTGCTTATTCACTATGTACAGCTTCAATTATTGTTTGTTATATCTTAGTTGCGATGTATCAAGTTAAATACTCAATTCAACATATTGATGAAAAAGGCAATAAAGCACAATTAGTATATGGTTTAATTGCGCTATTATTCCAAGTTGCCGGGATTATTATGGCCGGTATCAGTTATTTATTACTCTGTTTAATCGCTTACATTCCAGGGATTTACTTCTATGGGAAAGCAAGAGTAGCACAAGGTGAAAAATTCTTATCAAAAGGCGAAATAGGTATAACCCTGGTTATAATTATTGGTGCTTGCATTGGTATTTGGTTAATTGCTTCAGGAAAAATGGTTGTTTAATAAATAAAAAAATGAGGAGTCGATTAATATGTCAAGAAAAATTGTTATTGCTTTAGGTGGAAATGCTATTTTATCAAAGGATGCTAGTGCTGAGGCACAACAAAAAGCATTGCGAGAAACAGCTGAATATCTTGTTAAATTTGTTGAAAAAGGGGATAAATTAATTATCTCTCATGGTAATGGTCCACAAGTTGGGAACTTATTACTTCAACAAGCAGCTGCAGTTTCTGAAAAGAACCCAGCCTTACCATTAGATACTTGTGTTGCAATGACACAAGGAAGTATTGGTTATTGGATGCAAAATGCATTGGATAATGCATTGGTTGAAAAAGGAATCAATAAAGAAGTTGCAACTATTGTGACACAAGTTATCGTTGATCAAAATGATGCTGCATTTAGTAACCCAACTAAACCAGTTGGTCCATTCTATTCAGAAACAGCTGCTAAAGCAGAAATGGCTGCACATGAAGAGATGACATTTGTTGAAGATGCTGGTCGTGGATGGCGTCGTGTTGTTCCTTCACCACGTCCAACTGGGATTAAAGAATACAAAACAATCGATCAATTAACAGAAAATGGTGTTATTTCAATTTCTGTTGGTGGCGGTGGTGTTCCTGTTGTTGAAGAAAACGGTAAATTACATGGCGTAGAAGCTGTTATTGATAAAGATTTCGCTTCAGAAAAATTAGCTGAATTGGTAGATGCTGATTTACTTATTATTTTGACGAGTGTTGATAATGTTTATGTTAACTTCAATAAACCTAATCAAGAAAAATTAGAACAGGTAACTGTTTCTGAATTAAAAGAATATATCAAAGAAGATCAATTCGCTAAAGGTAGTATGTTACCTAAGATTGAAGCTGCGATTGAATTCGTTGAAGCAAGTAAAAAGGGTCGCGCAATTGTGACATCTTTAGAAAACATCAGTCAATTATTAGATAATGATGCTGGGACAGTTATCGTAAAAGGTTAATAAAAAGCGATAGTTAAGCTGAACTAGCTAACAAAGTTGTAAGGTAAATTGTGGCCAAGGAATATCCATGTTAAAATGATAAAGGAGAGAGTTTAGGGAGTTAGTAATTAGTGGAGGGGATCAAACAATGCAAAAAATTAAAGCAGTACCCCAATATATGCAGTATTTAAGAAAATTATCAGATTTTGAAGCACTTACTGATGAAGAAGCCAATTTACTAATGAACAACATGAGTATCAAATCGTTCCAAAAAGGTCAGGTTCTTTTTGACGAAAATGATCAACGTACACGTTTTTATTTTTTAATAGAAGGCGTAATACGGGTTGAACGATTTGATATTGATGGCGACTTTGGATTTTATTCATATATCAAAAATGACTTAGGATTTCCGTATCGAGGCTTACTAAGTGATAAAAATTACCCTTATTTAGCGAGAGCCATGACGGATATACAAATCGTCTATTTCCCAATGGCCTTAGTTGAACGGATATTGAAGCAAAATATTCTGATGGCTACTCGATCAATAAGGGAGATGTCAACAATTCTAAGCGCTACAGAGAATCAAGTGCAAAGAATGGTAACGTCTAGTGCTCATGATCGAATTGTACAAGCTATCAATATTTTAGCAGAACAATTAGGTGCTGATTTCACAGAAAAGCATGTCGTTATTCCTTATCGTGTCACGATTAAAGAGCTAGCGTTAGTTAGCGGGACTACTCGTGAAACAGCCGGACATGTGATTAAGTGCTTGGCTAAAAATAAGGAAATCATTTTTGAACGGCAGCAATTAACATTGTTGGAAGGTTGGTTTGCTGATCAGAGTTTTGACCGGCAAGAACGCATCTTTAAATTATAATCTGAATAAAAAAATGATCATATGACTTTGGCATATTATGGCCAGGTCATATGATTATTTTTTTAAAATAAAATTGTAATTAAACCGATTGCTAATACTACTTGAACAAGCATAATACCACCAGCATAAAGTAATAAACGCTTGCCTTGACTAAATAGTGATTTTAAATTTAACCGAAGGCCAATAGCAGCTAAGGCGATTATTTCACACCATGTACTTAGAAAATGTGCAGTTTCACCAATTCGTGAAGGTAAAAAATGTAAACTATTAAGGACACAAAGTGTTAAAAATCCAATAACATACCAAGGAACTAAAGTTGATTTTTTTGTTGTTACTTGTGACGCTTTTTGGGTAGGTTGATTCTTGCTGTGTAAATAGCTAAAAATAGTAATAACAAATACTAAACAAATAATTCTTAATATTTTGAACAATGTAGCAGTTACGATGACATCCTGATTTAGCATAGTTGCACTTGCAACTACTTGCCCAACAGATTGCACAGTTCCACCAATTAAGACACCTCTGAAAACATTGTTACCACCCCAGAGGAGGGTTCCAATAATAGGTAATGTTAACATTAAAATGGTTCCCATTAGATTAACTAACGTAATTGAAATTCCAGTTTCTTCATTATCAGCATCAATAACTGGGGCAATTGCACCAATGGCTGATGAACCACAGACAGCATTTCCACCGGCCATTAATAAGTAAGTACCTTCACCAAAGGCTAATTTTTTACCTAGCCAAATTGCAAAAATAATTGTGATACTCATTTGAAGAAAAGTAAAAAGTAAGCCATTTAAACCAATTTCTTTAATACTTTGAAATGTGATAGTCGCACCTAACAAAAGAACTGAGTATTCTAATAAACGTTTCTCAGAAAATTTAGTTCCGGCCGTTAGTGTGGGTTGATGTAGAACAGTATTACCTAAAATGATTCCAATGAATAAAGCAATAGTTGCACCACCTAACATGGGCAACCAAAGTTTAGCAATAAAATAGCTGGCAAGCCCAATTAGTAAGGCAACGATAAATCCTGGTAGTAAGTTAGTTATTTTTTTCAATATGATCATCCTCTCTAAACAATACTTTAACTATAGCTGATTTCTTTTAATTAATAAAATAAATCTTTATAATAAGTACTATTAATAAAACGAATGGAAGTGGTTAATATTTTTAAAAATTTAGAAATTTTTAAATCAGTTTATGAAACAAGGAACTTTACTACTAGTGCGCAACTACTATTTTTATCACAACCAACGATTTCAGTTCAAATTAAGCAATTGGAAGAAACATTAGGTGTTATGTTATTTGAAAGAAATGGCCGACAACAAATTGTACCTACCGAGAGTGGAACGCTACTTTACCAGCAAACACAGCAATTACTAGATTTATGGCAGCAAGATTTATTTGCCTTAAAACATCAAAAAACTGATCAGAAAATTGCCTGTAAAATAGCTGCCTCACACACCACTGCAGCATACTTACTACCTGACCTGTTACGCAAAAATAAGGAATCTCTAAAACGATTAGAATTAGAAGTTAGCGTTCTTAATTCATCACAAATTATGGAACAATTAAAGCAACATAAGTTAGATTTTGGATTTATTGAAAAACCGTTGACTGAGAAGAATATTAAACGTTACTCGTTGACGACTGATCAATTAGTTTGGGCTGGTAATGAGGATGAGCCGTGGTTACTTAGAGAACATGGATCAGGTGTTTATCATTATTCAATTAACTACTTAAAAGCAAATAATTTAACGTTAGAGCACTTCATGACGATTAAAAGTAATTCATTAATTATTCAATTGCTCAGACAAGGTATAGGGCAATCAATTGTTTCACAGACTGCACTGACTGATTACCCAGAGATACCAGTCAAAGTACTATCAAAACAGTATCAGCGTGAATTCTACCTTGTTGGAAGAAACGAACTACCAAAGCCAATTCAAGAATTTGTAACTTGTTTAATAAATGAATCTTCTAAAGTATAGATTAAGGTTATCAGACTTAAGTATAAAATAATTAGGTTAAATAAATTGCTTACTTTTAGTAAGTGTGATAATTTAAGTTTATTAAATAAATTGGGGGTATCAATCATGAACACTAAATTATTAGGATTACATCATATTACAGCTATTACTTCAAGTTCACCAAAAATGTTTCATTTTATGACAGAAATATTAGGATTACATTTAATTAAAAAAACAGTAAATCAAGATGATGTTAGAACCTATCATCTATACTTTACGGATGATATGGGATCGGCAGGAACCGATATTACCTTTTTTGATTTTCCGGGTTTATTTCAAGGCACAAAAGGAAAAAATGGTATTTCGAGAATTGGATTTAGAGTTCCTAGCGATGATGCCCTAGATTTTTGGGCAGAACGATTTGACGATTATGATATTAAACATGATGAAATTGAAATGAATTTTGGCAGTAAAACAATGAATTTTTATGATTTTGATCATGAGCAATATCAATTAATTTCTGACGAACGTAATCATGGTGTGGAAGCTGGG
The DNA here is from genome assembly GCF_056781955.1 of Dellaglioa sp. CoH-57-MRSF-20. Next base: position 25,433 of record NZ_JBXAXV010000001.1, on the reverse strand, counting down.
ACACCTTAATTATATAGTCCGGTTCCCAAGATGTTCGCAATTAATGGGTTAGGAACAACAATTATTACAGTGGATTATCCAGAACGTATGGATATTGTGTTAAGACAATTATTGGGATTTGATAAAATTGCCACAGAAAATCAACGTACATTATATGAATTGAACGATGGTGGACATGGCGCACAAATTATTATCGAAGAAGACCAAGATTTACCGAATGAGATTCAAGCATATGGAACAGTTCATCATATTGCTTTCAGGACAGAAGATGAAGAGTCATTAAACTATTGGATTGAACAAATACAAAGAGTTGGTATTCGTGATTCAGGTTTTGTTGACCGATTCTATTTTAAATCAGAGTATTTCCGTCCTGGTGAAGGTGTATTATTTGAAATTGCAACGGATGGTCCTGGATTCTTGCAAGATGAAACATATGAAGAAGCTGGTATTCACCTAGAGTTACCACCATTTTTAGAAGACCAACGTGCAGATATTGAAGCTCACTTAGTTAATTTCAATTCAGACAAGAAGTTATAGATATGGCAGAAGCAATTACATCTTATAAAGCTGGTAGGGTTGGCAATGCGACAATCTTAATGTTGCATGGAACTGGTGGAACGGAATCAGATTTACTATCAATTGCAGATTTTTTGGCTCCAGATAGTCCTAAAATTGGCATTCGTGGACGGTTAATAGAGAATGGTTTAACACGCTATTTTGCACATTTACCGGATGGTGATTTCGATTTAAATAGTTTATCTGTAGAGACAAATTGGTTAATGACTGTAATTAATGAGTTAGCTGTGAAGTACGCTTTTGATCCAGAAAAATTAATTGTCCTAGGTTATTCTAATGGGGCTAACGTTGCCTTCCATTCATTATTAACGGAACAGGCACTATTTAAAACAGCTGTTTTACTACATCCTATGGTGTTATCGGAAAATATTAAAGCGACTGTCGACTTAAGTGATATTAAAATTTGGGGTTCATATGGATTTTTAGATCCAATTGTTTCAAAATCAAATTTTGATGAACTAAAGAAGTTTTGTCGAGAATTTAATATTGAATTTACCAGTTTTGAGGCTGAACAATCACATCAAATTTCAGAATTAGAATTACGGAATGCTAAACAATGGTTAGATAAGACCAATAGATTAAAAATTGAGGAATAATATAAGATGATTTCATTTAATAGTAACGAATTATCGGCTAAAAATCAGTACAAATTAATGTCTGGTACATTAATTCCGAGACCCATAGCATGGGTTACTACTGTAAATGAGACGGGACTAATTAATTTAGCTCCGTTTAGTTTTTTTAGTGTTGTATCGGATACGTTGCCATTAATGTCGATATCAATTAATCGACGTAGAAATGGTGAAATGAAACACACCGCGGCTAATTTAGTTAGTTCGAAACAGGCTGTGGTCCAATTACCAACACGTGAATTAATGGAATTTGTTAATCAGAGCGCTGCTAGTTTTGGACTAGACGAGAGTGAAGTTTCCGAATTGAAATTAACAACGGTTCCTAGTAATAAGGTATTGGTGCCAGGGATTGATGGTGTTAAAGCGAGGTTTGAAGTTATATTGAACCAGTATGTTCCTATTATGGATGATGGTAAGATTATTACGGATTTATTTATTCTTGAAGTGGTTTGTTTTCACATAGAAGATGATGTTTTGGATAAAGAAAAAATGTATATTAATGCTAAAAAATTAGATCCAGTGGCGAGGCTGGCTGGACCAGAATACGCTAACTTAGGAGAGCAATATAAATTAATTCGACCAAAATAGTTAATATCAAATTAGTAATTCTTTGATTAGCCATTGTTGTATGGATTGAATAATTATATAGCCGTTATTGACATATAGTAAGTGTTATTGATGACAGTATTTATTATTAAGGGCTACACTACAAGTATAAATAGTATAGGGGGATACAATTATGGGATATCAAGCAAGTCAAGAAGAACATTCGATTGAAATCACCAATGTTCAATCATTAGAAAAATTAGTGGAAGCACGTATGGAAAAGGGTGCATTTGGGTATATTGCTGGTGGAGCTGAGGATGAATGGACGTTACGCGAAAATACAAGTGCATTTAATCATAAGCAAATTTCACCTCGAGTTTTACAAAATATCGAAAATCCGGATTTATCAACAACATTTATGGGTATTGATTTACAAATGCCAATGATAGCAGCTCCAGTTGCGGCACAGGGGCTAGCCCATGAACAAGGTGAAATTGATACTGCTAAGGGGATGGCCGCAGTTGGTTCAATTATGTCGCTTAGTACGTATTCAAATAAAACGATTTCAGAAACATATAATGGAGGAACTGGTGGACCTCAATTTTTCCAATTGTATATGAGTAAAGATGATAAATTTAATCATTTTTTATTAGATCAAGCCAAAGAAGTGGGGATGAAGGCTATCATATTAACAGCTGATTCAACACTAGGTGGTAATCGTGAAGCTGATAGTATTAATAAATTTATCTTCCCTCAACCAATGGCTAATTTAGCTGAATATGGTGAAGGTGAAGGACAAGGAATCGCAGCTATTTATGCTAATGCTAAACAAACATTGAGTTTAGCAGATATTAAGAGTATTTCTGATTATACTGACTTACCCGTTTTCGTTAAAGGTATTCAATCACCATTGGATGTTGATGCTATTATTGAAGCTGGAGCTAAAGGTATTTGGGTTTCAAATCATGGCGGTCGGCAACTAGATGGCGGACCTGCATCGTTTGATGTTCTTGAGTTAATTGCTAAGAAGGTCAATAAACGAGTGCCAATTGTCTTTGATAGTGGCGTTCGTCGTGGTTCACATATATTTAAAGCGCTTGCTAGTGGGGCGGATGTCGTTGCCATTGGCCGTCCAATGGTTTATGGGCTTCATTTGGGTGGTGCGAAAGGCGTTCAATCAGTCTTTGAACATTTAGCTAAGGAATTAACAATTGATATGCAATTAGCTGGAACAAAAACGGTTGATGATATAAAAAAAACGGAACTTATTTAAAGAAAACAATAAGGGGATACAATTATGCTAGTTATTAATTACATTCATGGAGAAGAATTACAAGCAACTTACAAAACAGCTGCTGCTTTTGTTGCGATGATGGAATTAGAAGTACCCGAATTTGAAGATTATTATGAAATTACTAAAGTGACAGAAGCTGGTAAAGAAATCGAATTATCGGATAAAACAATGGGCGGTTTATTTAACTTATTATTAGCACGAGGATAATTTTTATTGATGAAAACGGTTCATTGTTAACTATTGTTAAATAGTAACAATGATGTTAGGCATTTAAATAGTATTTAAGATACTAAAGTATGACCCAATTATATTTCTATTGGGTCATACTTTTTAATTTATAAGAAATACGTTTGTTATTGAACTAGCAAACATAATAAGTCGTTAGTTAATAAGTTCTTTCATATTATTAACTGTTTGGTGCTTCAATTTGTGAGAGAAAAAAATACAGTACTAGAAATATAAAAATAATATCTGTTACTGTATTTAAATCCGATTTAAAAGATTTATAGCATAGAGTATTTTTGTTTCACGTGAAACATTGGATCAATTAAAAAATTGATAAATCAACATACTTATTTTGTAAAACCTTAAAATCGTAGGTTGCTAAATTTTGGATATCTTCTAAACCATCAAACATTGCTGTATAACTTCCAGCAAGCATTAGATTTAAGGGAATACCTTTATTTTGGCGAACTAAAATAACAGGTTTGCGATTGGCATGAGCATAACCACATTCCCAAACAGTACCTGAGTCAGCTTCATCATTGTTTTCTTCCAATTGATAATCAAGAACTGCAACAACGATATCTGCTTGATCAATTTGGCGAATATCATTTTGGAAGGTAGCTGTTTGCCATTCAAATGTGCCGAAGTCCGCATCTGGATATTGAACGTTTCCTGGAAGATGAATTGCATCTGCGTTAATTGTTGGATTTTTACTTAGGAGATCGGCTACCAAATCTAATCGTTCTTTTTGTTCTGGAGTGAAAAAGGGTCCTGCAAGATAAACGCGTTTTTTTGTCATTGTAAACTCCTTTTATATTAATAATGTAAGTATACTAATAATTAAAAAATAAATCAATTAATAATTCGGCTATTAATCTTTTAATGATAAATAAACATAATATTCCATAAACATGATAACAAAAAACGAACTATACATTTGTATTTATTATAGTTATTCGCTTATAATGACGTTACATTTTAGAGAAATAACAGAAATAAAGGTTGGTTATGTCATTTTCAGTAAAATAAAGGTAATTATTCAATAAAAAAGTAAACGCTTTCTTGAATATCTAATTAAAATGGACTAGTATTAATAAGAATGGACAAATACAGTAAGCGGAGGAGATAAATATGCAAGTTAAAACAAAGGATTTTGGAAATGACTATGATTTAATAACGATTATAAATGATAATGGGTTTGAATTATCACTCACAGATTTAGGGGCTAGAATTGTTAGCCTCAAGGTACCCACAAGTACTGGAAAACGAGAAATTGTTCTTGGATTTGATTCAGCAAATGAATACTTAGAAAAAGATAGTTTTATTGGCGCTTCAATTGGTCGTGTTGCTGGACGTATTAAAGATGGTAAATTCAACATTAATGATCAAAGCTACCAAGTGCAAATTAACGAAGGTACAAATACATTGCATGGTGGTACGCCAGGATTTGATACTAAAAAGTGGACGTATAAAATAAGTGAAAACGAAAATGAAATAGCTGTTATTTTTCATTTAGATAGCCCAGAAGGCGAACATGGTTTCCCTGGAAACATGGCAATTGATGTAAAATATCTATTAAATAATGATAACATTTGGCATCTTGAAACGACTGCTAAAACGGATAAAGATACACTATATAATCCAACAAATCATGTTTACTTTAATGTTATGGGTGACGTCACAGAAACAATAGATGACAATTTATTACAAGTAGATAGCGATAAGTTTGCACCATTAGAACCCGATTCAATTCCAACAGGTAAAAAGATGTCTGTTGATGGAACGCCTTACGATTTCCGTCAAGCTAAGACATTACATGACGTTTTCACAAGTGATTTTGCTCAAAAAAATCAAGTTAATGGTATCGATCATCCCTTTTTCTTGAATAATCCTGCAGTTGGTAAAGAATCAGCAAAATTAGTTAGTCCAGATAAAGAAGTTTCTGTCTCAGTTTCAACTGATGCAACAAGTTTAGTTATCTTCACGGCTAACTTTGGTGAAGTAACGCCAATTATGCATGGTAAAAAATTAGCTAATCATGCAGCAATTACATTTGAAACACAATCAGCACCTGGATCTGAACAATTCCCTGAATTTGGTGATATTGTTTTACGTGTAGGCGATACGTACAAAACAGTTACAGAATTTAAATTAAATTAATTAGTAATCAACTGAGACAGTCATGGTAAAAATAGTGACTGTCTTTTTGTCGTTAACTTACGAGTGTAAGTCATACCATTTTAGTCGAGAAAGATGTAGACTTTAGTCAGGATAAAACGAAGGAGTGTATAAATGATGACAGAAATAAAAAGAGTATTAGTTGTTGGATCGAATGGTCGAATTGGCCAAAAAGTAACAAGTAAATTAGCTGATAAAGGTTACCAAGTCTTGGCGGGTTCAAGACATACAGATAATTTAGATAAAGGTAATATTACTTATGTCTATGTTGATTTGTTAGAAGGTATAGATAAATTAGTCAAGAATATGCAGGCTGTTGATGCCATATTATTTGTTGCTGGTTCTGGCGGCAAAGACTTAATGAAGATTGATCTAGATGGGGCAGTTAAAACGATGGAAGCAGCTGAAATAGCTCATGTTAAGCGTTTTGTAATGTTGAGTTCCGTTTACTCTTTGGATAGAGAAAAAATTGAAGTTTCATCATTAAGAGATTATATGACTGCTAAGTTTTATGCTGATAATTGGCTAATGAAGAATACGCAATTAGAATATACAATTCTTCAGCCAGGCACCTTAGTAGATGAGCCAGGTACTGGTAAAGTAACATTAAATGATGGTCAAGCGGGCTCTAACTCACTTGAAAACGTGGCAGACGTCTTAGTTTCAGTTATCGCACATGATAATACAATCGGAAAAGTAATTACGATGCATGATGGGGATACAGATATCAAAGATGTCCTGTAAATAATTAGAAATTTCGACACAAAAAAAGAGGTTTACTCAGTTAGTTACTTAACGGAGTAAACCTTTTTTATTTAGAATTATTTAGTTGACTCATTTACGATACCGCTATCTTTAGTTGGTGAAATAGCCCAGAGTGAATCGTAATTATATTTCCCTGTCGTATCAAAAATTGAAGTTGTAAAATCTAAAGTTAGTTTTGCATAATAATAAGATTTGTTAATTACAGAACTTGTTGTACCATCACTAAGACTTGATGAGGGTAAATCGAAAATCGTCTTATTAGAAGAGCTGAAATCAATTTCATTAGAAGTTGTTGGCTTTTCTTAAAAAGTAAGCGTACCGCCATTTGAGCTTGTTTGAACTAGGATAATCGAATCTTTTTAATAAGCGGACTTAAAGTATAATTGATAGTAACACTTAAATTCTAGTTAACTTAAAAAAAGGTTATTAATGACTAAAGGCTCTACCTTTAATGGTTATAAAGTGGGGGTAGGTAGGAATCATTCTATTTAAAAATTGATTGTACACTTTCAGTAAATGGTTTGAAAAAATTAAACCTAAAAAAATACTTGTAAATAACATGTAAACGCTATATTAATTGGCGTATATGGACTTAATCATAGAGTTTCTTCTGATAATATTACAGTTGAATCTTATGTAAATTATATGGTACTATTAGGTAAAGGTCAACGTCCCCTTTTCAAGCATTGGCTTAATCAATAAATGGGAGGAATTTATATTATGAAAAAGAATTTATTTTTAATTGCAGCATTAGTACTTGGTTCAACAGCAGTTGTTGGCTCAAGTGTTTCAGCGGATTCAACAGATGGTAAAGGTACAGCTAGTTTAAACATTGAAGCAGGTACTTTTACTCAAACGGGTGCACCATCGTTCAGTTTCACAACAAAACTAAATGAAGCATTAGTTACGACTGGTACAGATATTACATCAACTGGCGCAAAAGATGCTTCTCAAGCTTTAGATGTAGCCGATTACGTAGGTACAGATAGTGGTTGGAATGTTACTGCACAATTAGGTGTGATGGCTGATGCTGAAGTTAAGGTTAGCTCATTAGATCTTGCATCTGCTACAGTTAAAACAGACTCAGATGCTACAGCATCTGCTGCTACTTTAACACCAGCTGGTGCTGCAGCTCCTGTCGCGACAGCTACAACAGGCGCTGGTGCTACAACATTGTCATATGCTGACAATAGTGCAACATTAAAACTTGGTAAAAATACTAAAATTGCAACAACTTCAGCTGATTTAACATGGACTGCAACTCAAGGAAATGCTAGTGCAGCAGCTTTTAACTAAGCTAATTAAAACGTAACAGAAAAAAGACCGCCTAAGGCAGTCTTTTTTTTTAAGGAGAATCGAAATAATGAAATTAAGAAAAATAGTTTTAAGCTTTTTAGCTATCGCGATAGTCACACTTATTACTGTATCGACCAATGTCTATGCAAAGTCTAATAGTGCCGGGTTTACGGTAGCCAAAGTAACGCCTGCTAATCAATATCGAGAGGCAGCACAATTTGATATTAAAATGAACCCTAACTCAACACAGACATTGGCATTGAAAATTAAGAACTTAGAAAACGATACTAAAACGATTGTTGTGAGCCCTAATAGTTCATATACAAATACGAATGGACTAATTGTCTATGATAAGACAAATGTAAAAAAGCCAGCGACTGCTAAGTATCAATTTTCAGAACTTGTCTCAAAAAAACAAGATGTTGTGGTTGGACCTAAAAAAACAGCAACAGTTACGTTTACAGTGAAAACACCCGCTACGTCATTTTCCGGTATTATTTTAGGTGGCTTTAACGTACAAGAAAAAGTTATTAAGGAAAAGAATAAAGGAAAAGGTATTTCAATTACTAATCGATTTGCGTACGTTGTTCAAGCAGTCATTAGAGAATCTGAAACGGTCGATAATCCTAATCCCAAAATGACAATTGGCGATTCTAAAGTGGTATTGAACGCATTTAATAAAGTTTCACTACAAACAAATATGCAAAATGATGTACCCATTGTGATTGGACCAACAACAATTAAAGCAACTATTACAGAAGATAGTAGTAGTACTGTTTTATATGACAAAACAATTAAGGACGTTGATTTTGCACCCAACGCTAAATTTAGCTATGCATTAGACTTAACTAAAGCCAAGTTAATCGCTGGTAAATATGATGTCCATTATACCGTTACCGGAAATAATAAATCTTGGAAAGCAACGAATTCATTTACAATTACTAAAGCCAATATTAAACAGATTAAATCAGATAATAAGGCAGCAGAGCCTCATATATCTTGGTTATTGTGGTTAATTATTGGTATTATTGCTTTATTAATTTTATTAGTTTTATTCTTACTTTTTATTATTTTAAAAAGAAGAAAAAAAGATAAGGAAGAATCACTAGAAAATAAGTAATCAAAATGAATGGTAATCAAAAAGACGTCTAATTTTTATTAGGCGTCTTTTTGTCGATTAGATTTCTTATTCTTTTGATGAATCTACAACGATACTTGGTGATGATAATGACCAAGTTGCGTTATCTTGAAATTTACCAGGATGAGTAATTTTTTTAGTTTTTAGACTTAATGATAATTGTGCAGAATAGTAGTTTTTACTAATAACTGATGTTGTATCAGAATCAAAAATAGTTGAGTTTAAACTTAAAAGAGTATCTTTAGATGTAATTGTTTTAATATCTGAGGCATTCCCATAAGTGATTGTGGAATTACCAAGCATACTCGTTTGCAATTTTTCAAACCAACCAAGTTGATCGGGAATAAAGAAAGGATCACTTAGATTATCTTTATCACTTGTGCTAACAACTAAATTCCAGTTAAGTCCAAAAGGATTATCGACAGTTAACAAACCAGTTGCAGTTACTGTAGGTGTTTTTTCAGAAGTTCCTGCTGTAAAATTACCAAAATCAAATACTTTTGGATAGGATACTAAAAGATCTCCTGCAACGTGTAAATTATATGAAATAGGCGTGTAATCCGGATTTAATTTTGCGAGATTTGCAGCAGAAATTGTATCATTCGTTTTACCGCTTAAGATATCATTAATTGTGTGATTACTATAACTGGAATAGGTACCCGAATCGTGAGTTGATGTGACTAAATATGAAATTCTATTCTTATGGAAAAGATGATAACCAATCAATTCATTGTCATCAATTAATTTAGAATATGTAGTCCCATCAGTATAAGCAGATTCGTCATATTTATATTTACTATGGTCCGTACTGTATTGTTTTGCAAGATCGTCCGCATCTTTTGCAGTGATTTCTAGTTTAGAATTTGTAAGTTCAGTTGTTCCATTTTCTGAATATTTTTCCCAAGGACCATTATTGAAACTGTACCATAAGTAATATTTTTCAGTTTTATCGGTTGTTGATTTCGTATCTATATTGACTGTAGTATCAAGTGATTTTTTAGTTGTTTGAACGGTATTTTCAGGTAATTCATCAGTGATATTGTTTAATGAATAGTGAAAATCGTAAGGGTCTATTTGTGGAATATAATGAGTCGTACCAGATCCAGTATCTGTAGAAGTATAACCCGGTAACGAAATAGACTTAATAGTAGGATGAGATGAGTTACTTGAATCAGGATCTTTTAAAAATTCTTGTATAGCGTCATCTCCAAAATCATCAGACGCATCAAAAATACTTTGATAGGCAAGGTCACTAGGAACGTTTAAATTACCAATAATATTTTGTCCAGTAACAATACTCCCATATAAGAGACCATCGCTACTTGAATCAACGTCGACATCAGCACTAGGTGCTAATACTGAACCATATAAAGGACTCTTCCAACTTCCGACAAAAATCTTACCATTTTCAGTATTAAAATTATTACTAATATGTGAAGACGTATTGTAGACAGATTTCACTTTTTTAGAGTTTTTATCAGTTGTATCGATTGCAACGGGTTCATCGGATAGAAGATTTTTAGCGGTGGTATCTGAACCATTACTATTTTGTCCGGAAAATAGCGTTCCATCACTATTACCAGCTAACTTGTAATCTATCGAAGATCCGTCAGATTTAGGTGGATACGCATTGAAAGTCATCCAGCTACCTTGATTGAAATTAAAACTGATACCAGCATCATTATTAGAAAAATGCTTATAATTTAACATGAAAAATGGCATTTTCATTGTGTTAATATCAAAATTGACTAAATTAATTTTGATACCAATAGCATCTTCAAATGAAGGAATAGAGCCATCAATATCTGCAAAGACAACGCCTTGATCTGTTGAAGCAGTATTCATATCAACGGTTAATTGAATAACCGTTTTACCAGGTGCATATTTTTCAGCATCAATTGATTTATCTGTATTTAAATCAACACGTTTGATAGCATTATTAGATTTAGTAGTAGAACCTGTTGCTTTAGAGTTTGAGAAATTTGTTGAAGTGAAACTAGCGTAATAATCACTGACATCAGTAATATTTTGAGTAGCATCAGCAAATGATGAAATATCATTGCTTGACATAACAGGAAAATCAGAAAGTTTATCAATAGTATCTTTTTTTGCATTAAATTGCTTGATAGCATCAGCGTAACCGGCATTACTTGAAGGTATGGACCAACCAGCAATGGCTTTTGCGATTTCATCATCAGGGGGAGAATTCTGTAGATAGTATGATAAATCTTTGACTTTATCATTAGATTTTGAAAAAACAAAGCTATTTTTATTACCATACCACTGAATCATATCAGCCCCGGTAATATTTTCTGAAATCATTGTAGGATTAACCTTTGCATAATCAGCATCAGTTAAATTAGCAGTTGAATCATGAGCATAATTTTGTAAGTATTTTATAGAAGAACCTCCGGCGGTACCTGAGGAAGTAAATGTTTTGGCAAAAAATTAACCTTGTAGGGAGTCAATATCATTAGAATTAAACGTGATTGTACCACCAGCGAAACCAGTGACATTCGTGGCAGCCCCCATTGGATAACCTACAGGAGGCGTGTATGATGTAGCAGCTTGTGTAGTATAAATTGGTAACGTTAAAAAGAACAAGCTGAAACAAAGGATGATAATCGATTGATAGGTAGTAGATGAGTTAATATATTTGTTTTTTAGCAAAATAAGACTTCCTTTCAAAATAATTAAAAAATTAACTATTTGATTATATATATATTATAGCCTTGCTAGTATAGGATGTGTAGAGATATTGTCGAAGTATTTGGACAAATATAGCTTATAATTTGGATATACGATTAATAATAAAGAAAATGCGCTATTTTTGACTTTTTATTTAATAAAATCCAGTGATGTTTGTAAGTGTCACTATAGATTAAGCCTTTTCAATTTGGTATACTCAATGAGAAACGTTTTATAAAAAGGGAGATAATAAATTATGATTGAAGCAATTAACTTAAAAGCCGGAATGACTTTTGAACAAGGCGGTAAATTAATTAAAGTTTTAGAAGCAAGTCATCATAAACCGGGTAAAGGTAACACAGTTATGCGTATGAAATTACGTGACGTTCGTACTGGATCAACTGTTGAAACAACAATGCGTCCAGAAGTTAAGGTTGAACAAGCTAATATTGAAACAAAACCAGTTCAATTCTTGTACAACCAGGATACAATGGCTATTTTTATGGATTTGGAAACATATGAACAATATGAAATTCCAAGAGAAATTATCGAACATGAAGCAAAATTCTTATTGGAAAATATGGAAGTTAAAATCCAATTTTACGGTACAGAAGTTATTGGCTTAACATTACCAACTGTTGTAACATTACGTGTTACTGAAACACAGCCTTCAATCAAAGGCGCTACAGCAACTGGTTCAGGTAAACCAGCAACAATGGAAACAGGACTTGTTGTTAATGTTCCTGATTTCATCGCAGCAGATGATGTTCTTGAAATTAATACACAAGAAGGTACATACCTTAAACGTGCACCTAAATAAGATTGAAAAGGTAGTCTCTTGAGACTGCCTTTTTTTAATCATTTAAAATGAGGAGATTACTATGGGAATTAAACTAGTTGCAATAGATATTGATGATACGTTACTAAATCCAGAGGGTAGATTAGCAAAAGAAACAATTGATGCCGTCAAAAAAGTGACACAAAAGGGAATTAAGGTTGTCCTTTGTACGGGACGACCTTTAGCTGGTGTGGTTGGATTTCTTGAACAATTAGGGATTAGTGGGGATGACCAATATGTCATTACCTACAACGGTGCAATTATTGAAACAGTAAGTGGAAAACGTCTAGCGCAACATACGTTAACCTTTGATGAGTATATAGCTGCAGATAAATTAAGTTATGAATTAAATGTTCATTATAATATTTTAGATGATGAGAGCCGAATTTATACATCTAATAAAGATGTTGGTCGTGTGACCGTTATTCAAGCAGCTGAAAATAATGAAGGATTATTTGTACGAAATCCAGAGGAAATGTCACGGGACTTAACCGTTTCTAAAATTATGTTTGTGGATGAACCTGAAGTTTTAGACGCACAGATGATTAATATTCAAAAAATATTTGATGATAGTTATTATGTTGTACGTAGTTTGCCAGAATTTTTAGAAGTTTTGAATAAAAAAGCTAATAAAGGAAATGCATTAACAGATTTAATTGCAGAACTGGGATTAAAAGAAGAAGAAGTTATGGCAATGGGAGATCAACATAATGATTTAACGATGTTTGCCGTAGCCGGAACGACTGTTGCGATGGGAAATGCCATTCCTGAATTAAAAGAAGCAGCAACTTATGTAACAGAATCGAACGTTAATCATGGTGTTGCGGTTGCATTAGAACGTTATGTAGGTTAAATAACGATAAAATATAAAAAAGTTTGGAGTCCGCATGAGGTTAGCGAGATTCCAAACTTTTTATTTAGTCTAAAAGATGTTGCTTTGTTAAGTAGTCGTGTGCGACGGTACTTGCTGGGACATTTTTAACATCAACTAGATAATTCATTTTTTGCATATCTGTATCAGAAATTTTTCCGGTTAATTTATTTAAACTTTTTTTGATGGATGGATATTTTTGTGAGATGCCCTTTGCAACAAGTGGGGCGCCTTGATAAGGTGGGAATAAAGACTTGTCATCTTTTAATGTGACCAAATTATATTTGACGAGCTGACTATCAGTTGAATAGGCATCAACTAAATTTACATTACCATTCACAATGGCTTGATAGCGAAGTGCTGGTTCAAAAGATTTAGTGTTAAATGACAAATGATACTTGCTTTGTAACCCTTTGTAACCATCATCACGGTTTAGAAACTCAAGCGTAAAGCCTGCCTTTATTTTTGAAGATACTCGTGATAAATCAGAAATTTTTGATAGATGGTATTTAGTTGCAAAGTCTTTAGTGACAGCGACAGCATAGGTGTTTTGATAAGCCATCGGATTTAAATAATCTAAATCTGATTTAACTTTAATTTCGGTTTTTGCTTGCTGGTAGGCTTTATTTTCATTTGTACTTTTGAGTGGTGATTTTACTAACTCTTCAAGTACCGTACCTGAAAATTCTGGGTAAATATCGATTGAATTAGATTTTAATGCAGAGTATAGAAAACTCGTTTTACCAAAATTTGGTTTTAAAGTAACCTTGATATTGGCGTCGTCTTCTTGAATTAAATCTTTATACATATTAATTAGAATTTCAGGTTCTGCCCCCATTTTACCAGCAATGACTAATTCTTTTTTCTGATGTGTGAAAGTATTGATTGTGGCACCAACAGCAAATAGGAATCCTAAAGTAATTAATATAATGGTAATTGTTTTTATCTTTAAATTCTGCAATTGCCGGATTAAAACACTGAAAACAATAGCTAGAATAATAGAACTCAACGCGCCAATAATAATCAAGCTCATATCATTTCTATCAATTCCCAGCAAAATAAATGTTCCTAACCCGCCAGCACCAATTAAAGCAGCTAGTGTTGCGGTTCCAATAATTAGAACAAGCGCAATACGAATGCCTGAAATAATTAGTGGCATAGCTAAGGGTAATTCAAATCGAATAAGTTTTTGCGCACGTGTCATACCAAATGCAGTTGCGGCTTCTTCTAATGATGGATCAATACCAGTTAAACCTGCATATGTGTTCTGAAAAATGGGCAGTAAAGCATAAACAACTAATGCGATAATTGAAGGTAGTGTTCCAATTCCGACTAGTGGAATTAATAGCCCTAGCAGCGCGAGTGAAGGAATTGTCTGTAAAACACTGGTAATTTGCAACATAATTTCTGCTGCTCTTTTATGCTGTGCTAACCAAATTGCTAAAAAGACGGCAATGATGGTTGCAATCAGCAATGAAATTAATGATATCTGTAGATGTTGAAGAATAGCGGTCCATAAATCAGCACGGTGCATTTTAAAAGTTGTTATTAAATTTGCCATTGGTCATCCACCTCGCTATCAGACATGCTTGCACCATAACGAATTAAGCATTGGGCATCAACTGCACCAATGAGATTCTGGTCGTTATCTTTAACATTTATAATTGTATATTTAGAAAGTAGAGATATGAGTTCTTTAAATGTTGTTTGAGTTGAGGTGACGTGATTATTAGCGAGTTCATCAATTGGAAGACTAAATGATTTTTGAATCATTTCAGCTAAATTAAATTGCGTGTTGGATACGTCTAACCCAAAAAACTCTGAAATAAAATCATTTTTTGGTGCATTTCTAATTTCGTCAGGGGTACCAACTTGAATGAGATTGCCATCATGCATAACACCAACACGAGTTCCGAGGCGAAGAGCTTCAGACATATCATGCGTAATGAAAATAATGGTATTGTGTAGTTCCTCATGTAAATCGATGACGATATCTTGTAATGTTTTTTTTGAGATAGGATCCAGCGCACTAAATGGTTCGTCCATTAAAATTAATTTTGGTTTAGTTGCAATTGCTCGTAAAATACCAATTCGTTGTTGCTCGCCACCGGATAAATCGCTAGGCATTCTCTTACGATATGCTTCAGGCGGTAAACCAACACGTGTTAATAAGGCATCGACACGTTCTCTTTGTTTGTTTTTAGGCCATTTTTGTAATTCTGGTAATAAGCTGATATTTTCAGCAACTGTCATATTAGGAAATAAAGCAATCTGCTGTAAGACATAGCCAATCTGTGAACGTAAAGTATGTAACGGAATCTGATCAATATTTTGATTTTCAAAGTTAATAGTACCCGAGGTGGGCTCAATTAATCGATTAATCATTTTTAAAGTTGTCGTTTTACCACTACCACTAGGGCCAACAAGAACAAAAAGTTCCCCTGTATCAATATGTAAGTTTAAGTCGTTTAATACGGTAACTGTTTTGAATGTTTTGTTTATGTGTTTGAAATCTAACAAAAGCTAACCCTCATTTCTTCTTATTTTATATGTAATATATCTGGAAATGGTAACTATTTCGATGTAACTCTACATGAATGAAAATTATTAAGCAAAGATTTTGTTTTAAAATGTTGGAATTAAATTTTAGTGTAGGAACGGTCTGAATTGATGGATGGAGTAAGCCTTAATATTAAAAATAATATGTAGAAAAGCTTGACTTAGAGTCAACTCTAAGTGTTTTAATAGAAACTATTGAAGGAGGCGATTGAATGACTAATGAGCAACAATATAAAATTGGTGAGTTTGCTAAATTAGTTGGGTTATCAAGTTTTACATTGCGTTACTATGAAAAAGAAGGCTTAATTAAGCCTCACCGTAATTCGGCAGGCTTACGTTATTACACGGAACATGATATTAAATGGGTAGGATTTTTGCTTCATCTTAAAGGGACAGGGATGCGGATTAATGAAATAACTAAATACGTTGAACTACGAGCACAAGGTGATGCAACCATTAAAGAACGACGCGAGATGCTCAGCAAGGTAAAAGAAAATGCACTGTCTGAAATGGTAGAATTACAGCATAATATTGAAATTATTTCTCATAAAATTGATTGGTATGACAGAAAAGTTTCACACAGAACAAATGGAAACGAAGTGTCAGAAGATATTAGTTTTGAAAAGTATCTAGAACAATTCGCGATATACGATTAACGCTAGGTTAACCGTATAAAATAAAGTGAGGTAATTATAATGAATGAGGAACAAATTAAAAACGGTCTTTTTCCAATAGGTGAAAAAAATGAAGCATATAAAGATTTCTTTGTTGGTCAAAGTTATTTAGACATGTTAGTGGCGGATCCAGATATAAACGTTGGTGTTGGAAATGTTAGTTTTGAACCTGGAACACGTAATAATTGGCACATCCATCACGACGGTTACCAACTATTATTGGTCACTGCCGGTGAAGGTTGGTACCAAGAAGAAGGTCAACAAGCACGACGTTTAAAAGCTGGTGATGTTGTTGTCACAAAAGACGGGATTAAACATTGGCACGGTGCTACAAAAGATAGTTGGTTCTCACATGTTGCTATTACAGCAGGGACACCTGAATGGTTAGAAGCTGTTGATGACGAAACGTACGGTAAATTAAAAGATTAATAGGAGGATATTATATTATGGTAAAGAAACAAACAGCAGGTCGCGATAACTTAGGCGAATTTGCACCTAAATTTGCAGAATTAAATGATGATGTTTTATTTGGTGAAGTTTGGTCACGTGAAAGTGAATTACCAGCACATCAACGCAGTATTATAACAATTTCAGCTTTGATTTCAGGTGGTAACTTTGAACAATTGCCAGCACATATGGCAATTGGCAAAACAAATGGAATTACGAAGGAAGAAATTGCTGAAATTATCACACATTTATCTTTCTACGTTGGTTGGCCTAAAGCTTGGTCTGCATTTAATATTGCAAAAGATGTTTTTGAAGACTAATTATTTAAAAGTGGGACATGAATTAAATAAATACTGGCTCCGTACTTTGTCAAAAGTATCGAGTCAGTATTTTTGCTTACCTAATTATTTCTTGAGGTCTTGTCTGATTAAAAGTGAAATTATAACAATCGTAATCGCGGCAATAATAAATTCTACATTCAAAAAGTGTTTATTTATGAAAAATGCAACAATGACTCTAACTATGGTTGCAATAGCTAACGTTAAGATGAATGTTTTAATATAATGGACATTTATATAATCGTTTATTTTTTTAAACATGGACTCAACTCCTTCAGTTACCTAATAATAGTGGCACAAATTAATAAGATAAGCGAATTTTAAGTAACATTAAATGATTGTCCAGCAGACGTGAAAGCGCTATAATATAATTTGTAATTAGTTTAGGAGGAGATAGTTAATGTATCAAGCAAATGAAAAACGTTATGATAAAATGATTTATAATCGCCTCGGTAATAGTGGATTAAAAGTTTCTGCTATTGCCTTAGGCTTATGGAAGAACTTTGGGGATGAGACACCTTTAGCAACGCAAAAAGATATTATTGAAACAGCATTTGATAATGGAATTACTTATTTTGATTTGGCAAATAATTACGGTGATGGTGCTGCCGAGAAGAATTTTGGGCGCATTTTACGTGAAGATTTAAGTGCCTACCGGGATGAAATGGTTATTTCGACGAAGGCAGGTTACTATATGTGGCCAGGTCCTTATGGCGAATGGGGTTCAAAGAAAAACTTGTTTGCCAGTATGGATCAATCATTACAACGTATGCAGCTAGATTATGTTGATATTTTCTATCACCATCGTCCAGATCCAGATACACCGTTGGAAGAAACAGCTGAAGCTTTGGATTTACTCGTTCGCCAAGGTAAAGCCTTATATATTGGAATTTCAAATTATCGGGCACCAGAAGCTGAAAAGATGATTCAATTACTAAAAGCTAAAAATACACCTATCGTTGTCCACCAACCTAGATATAATTTATTAGATCGTTGGATAGAAGATGGATTAAAAGATGTTTTAAAACAAGAGCAGATAGGAACAGTTGCTTTTAGTCCTTTAGCACAAGGGTTATTGACTGATCGTTACTTGAATGGTATTCCAGACGATTCTAGAGTGAAACGATTTGATACCTTGTCTACTGAGAGAGTTGAATCAACACTTAAAAAGGTTCGTGAATTAAATGAAATTGCAAAAAATCGCAACCAGACATTGGCTGAAATGGCGCTATCTTGGGATTTGAAAGATAATTCTGTTTCGTCGGTTATTATTGGTGCTAGTCGTGTGAGTCAATTAAAGGATAATTTAAAGGCATTAGAGCATTTGGATTTTGCACCAGAAGAATTAGCAAAAATTGATAAAATTGTGAAATAAGAAGAGGTATATAAAGAGAACCCTTGGGATTGAAATGAAATTCAATCCCAAGGGTTCTCTTTATATCTTTTTTTGTTCTATAAAAAATGTATTTTAACTTAATTAAGCTAAGATACATCAATTAAATAAAAACTATTTAATCTTGATTTTCAAGGATTTCTCGAAATGGAATTAAACCCTCTGCTTGGTATTCTTTAACAAAAGCTTTAACAGCATCTGGATCTTGTGTTTTAGGATCAATAATGAGCTGTTCAACAGGAAGTGGACGGTCAGAAGTTACTTTAACATCGATAACAACAGGCACTTTTGAACCTTTAGCTTCAGCAAAAGCAGTTTTTAATTCTGCTAATGTCCGGACGGTATACCCTTTAGCTCCCATGTCGTTGGCAATTGCGCCCCAATCAGCATCAATTAAATCAATACCTGAGTGTGGTTGTTGTTTATCATCTTGTTCAGCGCGGATGAATCCAAGTTCCTGATTGCTTAAGACAACGTTGATGATAGGCATGTTGTATTTAACTTGTGTTAAGACATCTTGCATGACCATCGTCCAACCACCGTCACCAGAAATTGAGAAAACTTGACGGTCTGGAAAGGCAGAGTGAGCCCCAATTGCTGCGGGTAGTGCATACCCCATCGTTGCGTACCATGCGGATGTTGTAAATTTATTTTTCTCACCAAGACGTAAGAAACGCATTGCTTCAATCGTTACATTACCAACATCAATTTGGAAAATTGCATCGTCATCTTTAATTTTATTAATTTCATTGAAAACTGGTTCAAAACGAAGTGGTTTACTGTCATCTTCAGTAAAGCTATCAATCCATTTAATCCAGTTTTCTTTGTTAGCGATGGCAGCTTTGTACCATTTTGTTGGTGCAACTGGTGTTTTAACGGCCTTATTTAATGCGATTAAAGTTT
Source organism: Dellaglioa sp. CoH-57-MRSF-20 (assembly GCF_056781955.1). The sequence continues at coordinate 6,072 of NZ_JBXAXV010000001.1, read as the reverse complement.
CCTTACCATCGGCTAAAATAGGGACATCAACTGAATGACGTTTACCTAATTTTTCAGAATCAATATCGACCTGAATAAATTTAGCATCTGGAGAAAAGAAATATTCACCAAATGGAAAATCAGATCCAATGAAAAGAACAGCATCAGCGCCACGAAGAAGGTCAACGCCGGGTTTGCCAGCAACTCGTCCAGCAGAACCCATGTATGCTTTGTAATCATCAGGAATAATTGTTTTAGCAAGCGCAGTTGTTGCGATTGGTAATGATAATTTTTCAGATAATTCAATTAATTCTTTTCCAGCGCCACGAACACCTTTCCCAGCATAAATAATTGGTGTCTTAGCTGTTGTTAAAATATCTAAGGCATCTTGAATTTGTTTATCACGAGGCATCGGATAAAGAGGTTCTTGGTGTGTTGCGGCTGTTGAAACAAAGGTGTCATCGATTTCTTGCCAACCTAAATCGGTCGGAATTGTGACAACTGCGACGCCATTATATTTGTAGGCTTGACGGATAGCTTCATCAACAACAATGGGTAAGTTTTCGGGTGTAGTAGCTGTTCTGTTATAAATAGAAACATCCTCAAACATTGGATTTTCATTCATTTCTTGGAAGTAATTTGTATTCATCACTTGTGTACCAACTTGGCCGACTAAGGCAAGAACAGGAACACCATCATATTTAGCATCGTAAAGTCCGTTTAATAGATGGACAGCACCGGGACCAGCGGAACCAAAAGTAACACCTAATTTTCCAGTTACTTTAGCTTCACCAACTGCTGCGAGTGCGCCGACTTCTTCATGACGAACTTGTACATAATTAATTGTATTTTTACGATTATGTAGTGCATTCATTGTTGAATCAAATGAACCACCTGGCAACCCATAGACGGTTTTAACGCCCCAATCTTCTAAAACTTTGAGCATGGCATCTGATGCATTAATTTTTTTTGGCATAATAGTAAATCTCCTTCTTGAAAAATTTTATTCTACAAGGATAGTATAAATCTACCAATGAATTAACACCAGTGAAAGCACTTACTTTTAGTAATTAAAAAAGGTAGTTCAGACAAAAAAGTCTGAACTACCTAAATAGGGTTTTATTTAAAACGAACGATAATTTTACCAAGTGCATGATGAGATTCACTACGATCGTGAGCTTCTGCTACACCTTCTGCAGAGAATTCATGAACTGAATCTAAGGTCACTTTTATAGTGCCATCTTCAAGCATATCAGCTAATTTAGTTAATTCTTCACCATTTGGGTCCAACCAAATTGAATCAAAAGTCACATTTCTTGCTTCAGCAAGACCTGCTGTTTTTTCAGAATCCATCCCAGTAATAGCAACTAAACGACCTGTGCCATGTTTTAAGATATTAACTGATTTTTCTTGTGCGTCACCACCGATTGTATCAACTACAAGGTCGATATCTTTTAAGATTTCCGCAAAATCAGTTTCATGGTAATCAATGACTTGGTCAGCGCCAAGTCCTTTAACAAAATCAATATTCTTCGAGCTAGTTGTGGTAATAACGTAAGCACCAACTGATTTAGCAAGTTGAATAGCGAAAGAGCCAACGCCACCTGAACCAGCATGAATAAAGACTTTTTCACCTTTTTCTAAATGACCATGATCAAAAAGGGCTTGCCATGCAGTTAAACCAGCTAAAGGAACAGCAGCAGCTTCTTCAAAGCTAATATTTTTAGGTTTTGGTGCAAGCAAATTAGCATCAACAGCAGTATATTCGGCGTAAGTACCAAAACGAGTCGTGGCAGGGCGTGCGAAGACTTCATCACCAATTTTCCAATCGGTTACGTTAGCGCCTACTTCTGTGATAACACCCGACACATCCCAACCTAAAATAATAGGAAATTGCCAGTTAAGCATACCTTGTAAAAAGCCTTCACGCGTTTTCCAATCAATTGGATTAATTCCAGCTGCTTTTTCTTGAACAATTACTTGATCCGCCGTCATTTCAGGCATAGCTACTTCACGTTGTTTAAGTTTATCTTGTCCGCCAAATTCATCAATTACAACGGCTGACATCATTTTCTTTTCTGTCATCGGATTCCTCTTCTTTCCAGTTACTTTTAATTTGTAAGTGAATTGTATCGAATAACGAAATAGAATGCAATCAAGACACTCTTTTATAGTATTAATATTCTTATGGTTAAAATTGACATTTAGACTTTATTTACGTATATTATAGCTATAAGTGATGAAGTAGTTCAGTAATTTATCGATCAATTTTAAAGAAACCTGGTGGTCGCTGGAAATCAGGAATTATCGATGAGTGAAGTACGCTATGGAGCTAACAACGATTCATCTCGTTAACGATGATTGAGCGATTAGCTACTATATTATGTAGATAATAACTTGGGTGGTAACGCGGAAATTAATTCGTCCCTGATATCTTTTTTAGATATCAGGGATTTTTTTATACTTATATTATATAGGAGGAAACAGAAATGAATATTATTGACGAACTAGAATGGCGCGACGCAATTAATCAAACGACAGACGAAGATGGGTTACGTGAACTAACGTCTGAAAAATCAATTGGCTTATACTGTGGGGTTGATCCAACAGGGGATAGTATGCATATCGGACACTTAATTCCATTTATGATGTTGAAAAGATTTCAATTAGCAGGACATCATCCATACATCATTATTGGTGGTGGTACAGGTTCAATTGGTGATCCAAGTGGTAAAAAATCTGAACGTGTGCTGCAATCGATGGACCAAGTTCATCATAATGAGCAAGCTCTCACTGCACAGATGACCAAATTATTTGGACAAGATTCAAATATTTCAATTGTAAATAACTATGATTGGTTATCAAAAATTAGCTTGCTTGATTTCTTACGCGATTACGGTAAGTTATTTAATGTAAATAGCATGCTCGCAAAGGATGTTGTTGCAAGTCGTTTGGAAGTTGGTATCTCATTCACGGAATTTACATACCAAATCTTACAATCAGTTGATTTCCTACATTTACACAAGCACCATGATGTTCAATTACAAATTGGTGGGGCTGATCAATGGGGGAATATTACTGCAGGAATTGATCTTATTCATAAAGAGCTAGGTTCAGACACAAAGGCATATGGGCTAACAATTCCACTAATGCTTAAGGCTGATGGTACTAAATTTGGTAAAACAGCTGGTGGCGCAGTTTGGTTAAATCCAGAAAAAACAACACCATATGAATTCTACCAATTTTGGTTAAATCAAGACGACCGGGATGTTGTGAAATATTTGAAATTTTTCACATTCTTAACGTCAGATGAGATTGCTGAATACCAAAAATCAGTTGAAACAGCTCCAGAAAAACGTGAAGCACAACGCCGCTTAGCACGAGAAGTAACAGAATTTGTTCATAGTCCAGAAGCTGTAATTGAAGCCGAACATATTTCTGCAGCTTTATTTTCAGGCGAAGTGAAAGAATTAACGACGAGTGAAATTGAACAGGGGTTTAAAAATATGCCTTCTGTTGAATTAGCAGCAGAACCAGAGAATATTGTTGAGTTATTAGTAAATACAAAAATTGAATCATCAAAAAGACAAGCACGTGAAGATATCACTAACGGGGCTATTCGTATTAATGGTGAAAAAATTCAAGATTTAGATTTTATGATTGATCCTGCTACAGAATTTGATGGCAAATTTGTGATTATTCGTCGTGGTAAAAAGAAATATTGGTTAGGACGCGTTAACGCATAATGGCACTATTTTATGTAATAGCTTTTCTTGTGGCGGGGATTATTATTTCAAATGTAATTCACGAAATTCTTCCTAAAATACCAGATGCTTTTATTCTTATTGTAATTGGTCTGTTGTTGTCATTAGTACCAGTCATGGCTAATTTCGAATTAGAACCAGAATATTTTATGTTATTCATTATTGCACCACTTATGTTTAATGATGGGCAAAAAACATCTGTTAGGGGGATCCGTAAAAATTTTCATGCGATACTTTTATTATCAGTAGTTTTAGCGCTTATTACAGTTGTAATAGTAGGGTTGTTAGCGAATCGATTAGAAGTTCGATGGACATTGCCACTTGCAATAGCACTAGCTGCGATTGTGACACCAACTGACGCCATAGCAGTAAAATCCTTAACATCAGCATCAAAACTTGATTCAGGGGTTAATACTGCCTTAGAATACGAATCATTATTTAACGATGCAAGTGGATTAGTGATGTTAAATTTGGCATTATCTGTGATGGAAAAAGGAACATTTTCCATCTATAGCGGATTATTTCAATTTATTTTTGTTGCAGTTGGTGGTATTGTAGTTGGGGTTATGGCAGGTGGAATCTTAGTTATCGTTAGAACGTATTTTAATAAGAGGGTAACTTCACCAGAATTAACGATTATTCCAATTGCGTTGTTAACACCATTTATTGTTTATTTATTGGCGGAAAGTCTAGGGACATCGGGAATTATTGCTGTTGTAACTGCAGGGATTGTTCATAATATTGAATCCGAGCGTTTAAAATTAACTGCAACACGTGTCCAGTTAGTTTCGTCAACAATATGGGATACGTTGACCGCAATGCTTAACAGTATTGTATTTATTTTATTGGGAATTAGTTTACCTGAAATTTTCCGGGCACTGATTAAACTTGGAACGAGTCAGTCGTTTGAGTTGTTGAGTCTGGGTTTGATAATCTATGTAGTCATGATTGGTATCCGATACACTTGGGCATTAATTGGAAAAGAACCACATATTGCTGCCTTTTTCGGTCCTTCAAAATCAAAAAAAAGACGAAAAAATGCATTTGTTTTTGGGTTGAGTGGGGTACACGGAACAATCACGTTATCAATGGCATTTTCATTACCAATGTTAATAAATGGACGGGCTTTTCCGTATCGAGAAGAAATTTTAATCATTGCAACTACTGTCATATTATTAAGTATGATAACACCAGCATTAGTGTTGCCTAAAATCTTACTAGCTAAAAAGTTATCATTTAATAAAGAAGAATTAAATTTTTCACGAATACAAATGATTGATTACGCTAGTTTACATTTAACAGAACGTATTCAATCTAACGATGTGAGATACGCGGTGATTCAACAATTACAATCACAAAAAGGGTTTAATGATATTCAAGGGTATGATAAACATCAAGAATTATTTAAAAAAATTAATGAAATTGAAGATGAATTTTTAAATAGTAATGAGATAAAAGAAATTTATCCTGCCCGAGTACTCAGTACGTACAGAAAAATTTTGGATACAGATTATGGTGGACAACGATTAAGTGTTAATCGAATCATTCGATCAGTAGAACATCAGGTTAGGCATGAAGCGTGGCATATTAGCCATGGGCAAATAACTCGTGGACAGAGAAGTAAGGCCAGGAAACAATGGGCTAAAGATAATATAGAAAAAATGCAAATACACAATGATTTCCGATCATTATTATGGGACTTGGAGAATCAATTGCATGAAGTAATTGAACAATATTTACATGATTTAACAAAAGAACGTTTGGCTAATGCACATGGACAACTAGATGATATTCAGAATGTTGAAAGATTTATCGAAGATCGACAAAGACACTTTCGTAGAGATTACGAAGAGAATGAAAAAATATCAGTAGATTTATTTATTCAAGCATTTCAATTAGAATATAATTATGTTCAAACACAATATATAGCAGGAATAATTAACGAGCAACTTGCTAATAAGTTGTATGATGAAATAAATCAGGCGCAAACACTACAAATGCAGCAACTATTAGTTGAACATTAAATAAAAAATAATTTCAAAAATCAGGATTAATAGTCTATTTTTGAAATTATTTTTTTATTTAAGACCTATAAAGTAATTAAAAGTACAGATGTATACGATTACATCAATATTTTTAGATTTAATTTAAATAAAGGCTTGACGAAGGTCATTATTCTTGGTAAAGTAATAAACGTTGCCTCAGTAGTAAACAACTAATTCAAATGTGACCAGTTAATTAATTAAAAAAAATCTTGACAATTAACGAAATCCTTGATATGATATAAAAGTTGTCAAAAGCAACCAAGTAGATCTTTGAAAACTGAACA